>CALBZE010000016.1 GCA_937889645.1 uncultured bacterium | reverse complement strand
CACGATCCGGCCGTTCGCCATCACGTGCACGAACTGCGGCTTGATGTAGTTCAGCAGCCGCTGGTAGTGCGTGATCATGAGGACCGTCATCTCCGGACGCTCCTCGTGCAGCTTGTTGACGCCGTTCGAGACGATCTTCAGCGCGTCGATGTCGAGGCCCGAGTCCGTCTCGTCCATGATCGCGAGCGTCGGCTCGAGCATCGCCATCTGCAGGATCTCGTTGCGCTTCTTCTCACCCCCGCTGAAGCCGTCGTTGACCGAACGCTCCGCGAACGACGGATCCATCTCCAGGAGCTGCATGCGATCCATCAGCTTCTCCTGGAAGTCGAAGATGTCGACCTCCTCGTCGGGGTTCTTCGCCTGGAGCGCGGTGCGCAGGAAGTTGGCGATCGATACGCCCGGGATCTCCATCGGGTACTGGAACGCGAGGAAGACGCCGGCGCGCGCGCGCTCGTCCGGCTCCATCTCGAGGAGGTCCTGGCCCTTGTACAGGACGCTGCCGCCGGTGACCTCGTACGCCGGGTGCCCGCTCAGCACCTTGGCCAGCGTGCTCTTCCCGGAACCGTTCGGCCCCATGATGGCGTGGATCTCACCCGTCTTGAGCTCGAGGTCCACGCCCTTGAGGATGGGCGTGCCGTCCTCGGCGACCACGGCGTGCAGATCGGAAATCTTCAGAAGCGGCTCACTCATTGCTCTCCTCACCGTCAAGGTGCGGCGGCGACTGGCATTTCAAGAATGATTCTGAATATCACCCAAAGCTACCCCGCGCTGACCGGCGTGTCAAGTGCGAAGAATCACGCACAACGAACGGTTTCTGCGTACGATTCCCCGATCCGCCGCGCGTTGTAGATTGGGGTGGACGCGGGCGCGATGCCAGGGCGGTGTCGCGATGCGGGGCCGGACAACGAGGAGAGAACATGGAACGGGTGATCCTGGTCCTGGGGGGCGGCGGGGTGAAGGGGATGGCGCATGTCGGGGCGTGGAAGGCGTTGGAGGAGGCGGGGATCGAGGTAGCGGAGATCGTGGGGACGAGCATCGGCGCGCTGGTGGGCGCGTGCATCGCCGGAGGGCTGGGGTGGCGCGAGCTGGCGCCGCTGGCGGTGTCGCTGCGCAAGCGAGACATCGTGTCGATGAACGGGCGGACGCTTCTGCTGAACGGGATCCGGCAGCAGAGCGTCTTCCACGGCGAGCGGCTCCAGGAGTACATCCGGTCGGTGCTCCCGGTCGAGCGGTTCGACGAGTTGAAGCTCCCGCTGTCGATCAATGCGGTCGACCTCGAGACGGGGCAGACGGAATGGTTCGGCGTGGGCGGGCGGACGGACGTGCCGCTGGCGGATGCGGTGTACGCGTCGTGTGCGCTGCCGCTCTTCTACCCGCCGGCGGAGATCGGCGGGCGGCACTTCGTGGACGGCGGCGTCGGCGATGCGCTGGCGGTGGAGCGGGCGCGGGAGCGGGGCGCGGACCTGATCATCGCGGTGGACGTGTCGGCGGGTCCGGTGAAGGACTCGCTGGACACGATCTCGAAGGGAATGGTGGCGATCCACCATCGCGTTTTCGACATCATGAGCCATGCGCGCCGGCAGTCGATCCTGGGGAATTGGAGCGGCCCGCCGCTGATCCACATCCGGCCGCGTCTGGACGGGATCTCGACGTTCGACTTCACGCGCACCCACTACTTCCTGGAGGAAGGGTATCGGGCGACGCGGGCGGCGATCGCGGATCGGACCAGCGTCGCGGTCGCGGCGGACTGACGTGCCCGGGCGCGCCGCGGCCATGACCCGCCCGGTCGCGCCGCCGCCATGACGCGCGCGGTCGCGCCGCGGCCGTGACGCGCCCAGTCACTTCGCCGCTCTGGCGGCGCGGGACAGCGCGATCGCCAGGGTGGCCAACCAGGCGAGCCCGAGCAGTGCGCCGGCCAGGATGTCGGTCGGCCAGTGGACGCCCATGCGGAGCCGGCCGAGGCCGACGAGGAGGACGGCGGTCGCGGCGAGGCCCGCGGCGGTGACCCGTTCCGCCGAGCTGGTCGACGACCGCGCCCAGATGAACGCCAGGATCCCGTAGACGGCCGTGCTCTCCGCCGCGTGGCCCGAGGGGAACGACGCGAACCCCGGCGCGGCCGCGCCGTCCAGGATGAGGTCGGGCCGGGGCCGGTCCCACAACAGCCAGGCGAATCGCACGATCAAGTCGGACCCGACGAAGGCGAGGACGATCGAGATCGCGTGGAGCGGCCGGCGATCCCACGCCGCGACGCCGGCGGCGAACGCGGAGACGATCGCGAGGGTGATGTCGGTCCCGAGCGTCTGGATCCAGACCCCGACGCTGAAGGAGAGGAGCGGCGAGGCGTCGAGCGCGCGCAGGAAATCGGACTCCCAGGCGAATGCGCCGTCGCCGTCGAGGTGGCGCCCGGCGACCACGAGGCCGATGGCGACGCCGACGGCGACGACGCACCCCGCGGCGAGGGTTGCGCCCCACCGTCGCCAGACGTTACCGGGGAGTTCGGCCGCGCCCTCGCGGAATCGGGCGACGACGTCGCCCATGACGCGTGCGGCGACCCAACCGCTCCGGCTCTTCCCGCCATCGGCCGCATGCACGCCGCGGTCGTTCCCGGCGCCCTCGTGCCGGCCGCGGCGATTCCCGGCGCCCTCGTGCCGGCCGCAGCCATCCCCGGCGGCCTCGTGCCCGCCGTACCCCGCGCCGGCGCCCTCGCCCCTTGGGAGTCCCGCCTCGCCGAGGGCGCCCGGGTCCGTCATCGTGCGGGTGCGGGAACCGAATCGCCCACCCCGTGTTCATCGTCGGGTCGCGCGCCCGACCACGCGAGGTGGTAGCGGATGAAGAGCGCGGCGAGGGTGTCGGCGGAGGCCGGCACGGCGCGGGAGAGGTCGGTGATGACGTCGTCGCGGCGGGCGAGGATCGAGGCCAGCTCGTTCCGGACGTCGGCCGGCGCGCGGTCGATCGACGCCTGGAGCCCGGTGAAGAACTCGCTCGACACCCGCCGGGCGGACTCGTAGCTCTGGCGGCTCGCCTCGATCGCGGCGACGCCCAGCTCGGTGGCCAGCGCCTGGAACGCGAGGTCGCGCTCCACCTCGGCGACGCGGCGCTCGAGGCGCTCGGCGCGGAGGAACTGCCAGCCGAACCCCGCGGCGAACGCGGCGGCGACGCCGAGCGTGACGAACAGCCCCTTCTTGAGTCGATTCATTCCCGGCCTCCTGTTCCGGCGATGGCCCGGACGATCCGGTCGATCGCCCGTCGCACGACGCTCCCCGGCACGCCGGAGGCGTTGGTCATCACGCTGAAGATCAGGTCGCGGCCGTCCTCGGTCCGCACGTACCCGCCGAGCGTGTTGACGTGGGTGATGGTCCCGGTCTTGGCGTGGACGCGGCCCTCGAGCCCACGGAGCCGGTCCTCGAGCGTGCTCTTCGGTTCGCCCGGCTCGGGGAGCGCGTCGCGGAATTCGGCGCCCCAGGGCTGGCGCCGCACGTGGTCGAGGAGTCGCACGATCGCGTGCGGCGAGAGCAGGTTCTGCGCCGAGAGCCCGGAGCCGTCGACCAGGAAGAACGCCGTCGAATCGATCCCGACCACGTCGATCAGGTACCGCCGTGCGACGTCGCGCCCGGCGGCCCAGGTACCGTGCCCCGTCCGCTCGGCGCCGAGCGTTTTGAGCACCTGCTCCGCGATCCAATTCTGGCTGGGCTCGAGGATCGCGGCAATGATCTCGCGCATCGGCGGCGAGGTCCAGGTGGCGACGAGGCGGGCGGGCGGGACCGTATCGGGCGGCGCGGCGGTAGGCGACGGCGGCGTGTCGGGCGGCGGCACCGCGTCGAAGCCTCGCATCGCCGCCCGCAGGGATGCGGCTTCGATGGTGTCATACACCACCCGCACGTCGCTTTCGACCACGACCCCGCGGCGCTCGAGCGCGGCGCGGAGCGCTCGGCCGGCGTGGAGCGCCGGCTCGACGACGGCGATGCGGGTCGTGTCGGGCGCGGCGTCGAGCGCGATCGTGCCGGACAGGTCGAGGGCGTAGGACCCCGGCGCGCGGTCGACGCGGACGACGGTCCGGGCGAGCGCGGTGTCGGTCAGGATCCGGTTCCGCAGCTCGAACGCCTCGGTCGGCTCGGCGAAGGAGAGGATCGCGGGGTCGCCGGGCGCCGCGCCGGGCGAGACGACGACGTCGGCGGACGCCTCGGCGATCGCGAAGGCGGCGACCGGCGCGGCGTAGGACCACGGCAGGTCGCCGACCTCCCACGAGGGGTGGACGAACCGGTCGTCGAACCGGCTCGCGTCGACGACGATCGGGCCGGCGACGCGGCGGATCCCGGCGACGCGGATCGAGTCGGCGAGCGCCTCGATCGGCGCGGCGTCGCTCTCGAAGAAGCGGGCGGACATCGTCGGGTCGCCGCTGCCCAGGACGACCAGTGAGTCGGCGACGGAATCGGCCGCGCCGACCGCGTACAGCTCGGTGCGGTAGCGGTACTCCGGCCCCAGCTCGCCCATGGCGACGGCGGCCGTCACCAGCTTCATGTTCGACGCCGGGATGAAATGCTTCTCCGGGTTCAGCCGGTAGAGCACGCGGTCACGCTCGGGGTCGTAGACCTCGATCCCCCATTGCGTGCGGTCGAGGGGCGGCGCGGCGATCGCGGAGTCGGCGACCTCGCGGAGCGACGGCGCGCCGGGGCGCACACCGGGCGCGCTCGCGCACGCCGCCAGGAGCGGGACCACGAGCGCCAGGCGGACCGCCCCGGCCGGGGCGGAAGCGCGATCGGTCGTTCCCGTGCGTCGAGCCATGCGAACTCCCACCGAATCCTCCTGCACTGGGTTGGCGCCGCGGGCTCTACCAGGTCAATGCAACCGGCGCGGCCCCGGGGGGTGCGTGCGCCGGACAATGGAGCGACGAGCCCGGGGCTCGCGCAAGGTGGTGAAGAGCCCGGGGAGTCGCGTATAATATGCGCCGCGTCGCGTCGGCTCCCGCGCGCGGCGCCTGGACCGATCCGAACCGAGCGCGCGATGACCGCCGAGCCGCACGACCCCTTCGACCCCGGCCAGCTCGGGCTCGGGGACATGGACCCCGAAGCGTTCCGCCGCCACGGCCACGCGGTCGTGGACTGGATCGCGGACTACCTCGCGGACCCCGAGCGTTGGCCGGTCTTCCCCCGCGTCGCCCCCGGCAGCGTGCGTGCCGCGCTCCCCGCGCTCCCGCCGTCGCGCCCCGAGCCGATGGAGGAACTGCTCGCGGACTTCGAGCGCCTGATCGTCCCGGCGACGACGCACTGGAACCACCCCGGCTTCATGGGCTACTTCGCGATCACCGGCTCCGGGCCGGGGATCCTGGGCGAGATGCTGGCCGCTGCGCTGAACGTGAACGCCATGCTGTGGCGGACCGGCCCCGCGGCGACGGAGCTGGAGGAGGTCGCGCTCGACTGGCTGCGACAGCTGATCGGTCTGCCGGCGGGGTTCGAGGGGACGATCAACGACACGGCGTCGTCGAGCACGCTCTACGCGCTGGCGGCGGCGCGCGAGGCGGCGGGGCTGGGTGTCCGCCAGTCGGGGCTGGCCGGCCGCCCGGAGCTGCCGCGGCTCCGCGTCTACTGCTCGGCCGAGGCGCACTCCAGCATCGACAAGGCCGTGCTCACGCTGGGGCTCGGGCTCGAGGGGCTGGTCCGTGTCCCGACCGACGCGGAGCACCGCATGGACGTGGCCGCGCTGGAGCGCGCGATCGCGGACGACCGGGCGCGCGGGGTCCGGCCGATCGCGGTCGTGGCGACGGTCGGGACGACGTCGACTACGGCCGTCGACCCGGTCCCGGCGATCGCCGACGTCTGCGCGCGCGAAGGGCTTTGGCTGCACGTCGACGCCTCGTACGGCGGCATGCTGGCAATCGTCCCGGAGCATCGATCGGTGCTGGACGGGTGCGACCGCGCGGACTCGATCGTCGTCAACCCGCACAAGTGGCTCTTCACGCCGGTCGACTGCTCGGCGCTCTACACTCGCCGGCCGGAGGTGCTGCGCGCGGCGTTCAGCCTGGTGCCGGAGTACCTGAAGACGACCGAGGCGCCCGAGGTGCGCAACCTGATGGACTACGGCGTCGCGCTCGGGCGCCGGTTCCGCGCGCTCAAGCTGTGGTTCGTGCTGCGCTACTTCGGCGCGGAAGGGATCGCGAACCGGCTGCGCGAGCACGTGCGGCTGGCCCGGCTCTTCGCGTCGTGGGTCGACGAGTCCGACGACTTCGAGCGGCTCATGCCGGTGCCGATGTCGGTCGTAGTCTTCCGCTACCGGCCGGCGGGCGCGGATGAGACGGAGGTCGAGGCGCTGAACGCGGCGCTGCTCGAGCGGCTCAACGCGACGGGCGAAGTGTTCCTGTCGCACACGCGCGTGAACGGGAAGTTCGCGCTGCGGCTCGCGATCGGGAACCTGAGGACCACGGAGTCGCACGTCCGCCGGGTCTGGGAGCTCGCCCGCACCCTCGCCGCGACGGGTCCCGTCGGCGGCGCGGTCGACGAGTAGCGGGCCCCGGAGGCGACGATGCATCCTATCGATCTCGCCGTCGTCGGCGCGTACGTGGCCGCGATGCTCGGCGTCGGCATCGTGGTCTCGCGCCGGATCCACGGCTTCCGTGACTACTTCGTGGCGGCCGGGCGACTGACCGCGCCGCTCCTCGTCTGCACGCTGGTCTCTACCTACTACGGGCTGGACGTCCTCTTCGGGAATTCGGAGGTCAGCTACCTGGAGGGCGTGGTCGGCTTCTTCGGCTACACCCGCCCGTACTACATCGTGATCCTGGTCGCCGCGCTGGTCGTGGCGCGCAAGCTCCAGGGTCACGGCTTCCTCTCGCTCCCGGACGTGGCGGCGCACTATTACGGCCGGGGGACACGCGTGGTCGTCGCGATCGCGAGCGCGTTCTACTCGCTGCCGCTGATCAGCGTCATGGGGATCGGGATCCTGCTCGACGTGATGGCCGGCGTGCCGTTCCCGGTCGGCGTGGTCGTGGGCGCGGCCGTCTCGGTCGTCTACACGCTCCTCGGCGGGCTCATGGCCGATGCGCTGACGGACACGCTCCAGTTCGTGCTGATGTGCATCACGCTCGGGATCGCGGCGGCGCTCACGCTCCGGGAGCTGGGCGGGATGGAAGGGCTGCAGGCGGTCCTGCCGGCGACGTACTTCGACCCGATGGGGACGTACCCGGCGTGGGTGCTCGTCGTCTTCGCGGGGTCGGCGCTCAGCGCGCTGATCGAGCCGGCGTTCTACCAGCGCATCTTCGCGGCGGTCAGCTACCGCGCCGTGCTCGTCGCGCTGCTGATCGGGATCGCGCTCTGGGCGGCGTACGACTGGGTTGCTACGGTGCTCGGGATGGCCGCGGCGGCGCGCGGGCTCGAGGTCGAGCCGCGTTACGCGCTCCTGACCGTCGTCGTCGACGTGCTGCCGGTCGGGCTCACGGGGCTGTTCGTTGCCGGCGCGCTCGCGGCCGCGATGTCGACGATCGATTCGTACCTGCTCATCGCCGGCGGCAACCTGGCGTACGACATCTACCGGCCGCTCTTCCGTCCGGACATGGACGACGCTTCGACGCTGCGGCTGACGCGCTGGATGATCGTGGTCTCGGCGGGCGCGTGCGTCGTCTTTGCGCTCTTCTTCCAGTCGGTCGTCTCGGCGTGGATCTTCATGAGCACGGTCCTGGTCGCGAGCGCGCTGGTCCCTCTCCTCTTCGCACTGTACGCGCCGTGGCAGCCGCGCCCGGCGGCGGGGCTCGCCTCGAGCCTCGCGGGGCTCGGCGTCGCCATCGCCTACTACGCGCTGGTCACCGTTCTCGGCGCGGACGACCCCGAGTGGGGAACGCGGATCTGGACGGTCGATGTCGGGGGGCTGACCCTCTCGCTCTGGCAGGACTACGCGATGCTCTTCGCGCTCCCGGCCTCGGCCATCGGGTACGCGGTCGGCCATCGGGCCGGGCGCCCGGCCGCGACCGATGCGGGCCGGGGCGTCGAATCGGGGACGGTGCCGGCGGAAGCACGCGCGCCCGAGGAGGAGACGAGATGAGCGGCTGGGACCTCTTCACCTGGTCGGCGATCGTGGTGCTCGTGGCGGGGTCGATCGCCGTGTTCGCGTGGTTCCTCGGCGCGGCGGGCGAGCTCCTGCGCAACGGGCGGGACGAGGGGGACCAACGCTGAGACCGGCGCCCCGTGCGGGCCCGGTGCTACGCGCTCCGACCGATACTACGCCGCGAGCCGGGACCGCTCCGCCGCACGCGCCGGTGCCGCGAACCCCGTCACGGCGCCGTCGTCAATCGTCCACCACGCACACCCGGTTTCGCCCTTCCGTCTTGGCACGGTAGAGCGCCCGGTCCGCGGCGACGACGAGCTCGATCGGGCTCTGCATCCACGGCTGGTACTCGGCCACGCCCGCGCTCACGCTGAGCCGGCCCGCGGTCTCGTGGAGCACGCGGCGCCGGATCCGCTCGGCGTGCAGCTTCCCGCCCGCCTTCCCTGTGCCCGACAGGATCGCCGCGAACTCCTCGCCGCCGTACCGCGCGGCCAGGTTCATCGACCGGGTCTCCTCGCGCAGGACCTGCGCGAAGAGGACGAGCGCGTTGTCGCCCTCGCGGTGGCCGAAGGTGTCGTTGTACTCCTTGAAGTGGTCGAGGTCGAACAGGACGAAGCTGAGCGCCCGGCCGCGCGTGGCGGCCGCAAACTCGCGCTCCAGGAAGAGGTCGAGCTGACGCCGGTTCGGCAGCTGCACCAGGGGGTCGGTCAGCGACAGCTCGCGCAGCTCGGCGTGCATGCGCGCGTTCTCGATCGCGGACGCGGCGTACGGCGCCATGCGCAGCAGGAGCCGCAGCTTCTCGCGGTTCGGCACGTCCTCGATCCACGGGCCGACGGCCAGGAACCCGACCAGCCGCTGCCCGAGCATGAGCGGCATCGTGATCCGGCCCGCGAGCGACGGGTCCCATTGGCCCACGGCATCGCCGAGGGGCAGCCCCAGCGCCGCGGAACGTGCGTCGTCGTCCACGATGTCGAGCGCCTCGCGGAGCGCCTTCGCGCTCTCACGGATCCGCGCCTCGTCGGCCGGAGTGAGCATCCGCTCCTCGCCCAGCCGGACGAGCGCGCCGCCCGCCCGCGCGACCGCGCGGACCCAGTCGTTCTCGACCAGCCAGACGACGATCGGCTTCTCGACCAGGAGGTGCGCGTGGTCCGCGACGCGCTGGACGACCTCCTCGAGATCGAGCGACGCGCCCAGATCCCGGGCGGCGGCGTCGAGCCGCTCGATCTCGTCGCCGCGACGGCGGGCCATGACCGAGAGCCAGGCCGCGTCGACCGCCGCGCCGACCAGGTTGGCGACCGCGCTCAGGAAGTCCTCGTCCTCCGCGGTGAACGGCTCGATCGGCCGCTCGGCGACGAGGCAGCCCAGGAACCGCGCGTCGCGACGGAGCGGCGCCGCGATGTAGTACGCGCCCATCGCCTCGCCGGATGCGACCGATCCCGCCCGGAGCGCGTCCAGCGATTTCGGGACGTAATCGAGGCACGCGCCGGCATCGCCGTCGCGGAAGATGGCCTGGATCGGGCCGGCTCCGTCGTAGAGCCCGGCCACGAACGACGTGCAGTTCAGGCCGCTCCGGATCGGAGCGTGCAGGGCGGGGAACAGCTGCGCCGGCCCCGAGCTCGTGCCGAGGAGCCGGGCCACGTCGAGTAGGGCCGCGTACCGCTTCTCCACGGAAGCAGCATTGCTCGGGAGCATTGTACAAAAAGAAATCGGGAATCCGAGCCGCCAAGCGCGTGCGGGCCGGGCGCGGTCGCCCCCGCTGGTCGCAGGTCATTCGACGCGCCGAGTTGCGCGGGGACACTTTGGAAACAAGGTATCGTCGCGCTACGACGCGAGCAATAGAGGAATTGCGCGCCAAGGAGTTAGCGCGCGTCAGTCCTCTTCGGCGCGTCCCAAACTCCTATGCGGGCGCACCACGCGGCGTCCGCGGACTCCGCACGCCGCGCGCGGATTGCACGCGCCGTCCGTGCACATCGCGCCTGGTTCGCGCGCCTCACGCCCGGTTCGCGCGCCTCGCGCCTCACGCCCCTTCGGCCTCGAAGGTCACGGCGTCGTCCTGAATGGCGGCAAGGAATTCCTCGTCGACCTCGACGCCCATGCCGGGGCCGGTCGGGACGGCGAGGGTGCCGTCGGGCCCGAGCTCGAACTCGGGGTGCACGACGTCGCGCTCCCAATAGCGCCGGCTGGCAGAGGTGTCCCCGGGGAGCCGGAAGTTGGGGAGCGAGGCGAGCGCCACGTTGTGTGCGCGGCCGATCCCGGACTCGAGCATCCCGCCGCACCAGACGGGGATCCCGGCCTCGGCGCAGAGGTCGTGCACGCGGATCGATGCGGTGTGCCCGCCGACGCGGCCGGGCTTGATGTTGACGATGCGCCCGGCGTTCAGCGCGATCGCGTCCGCGCAGCGGCCGGGGCTGGAAATCGATTCGTCGAGGCAGATGGGCGTCCGCAACTCCGCCTGCAGCTCGGCGTGCGCGAGGAGCTCGTCGGCGCCGAAGGGCTGTTCGATCATCGCGAGGTCGAACCGGTCGAAGGCGAGGATGTGCCGCATCTCGGCCGGGTCGTAGGCAGCGTTCGCGTCGACGGTGAGCATGATGTCGGGGAACCGTGCGCGGACGCGGTCGAGCACGTGCTCGTCCCACCCGTGTGTGATCTTGATCTTGATGCGCTGGTAGCCTTCGGCGAGGTAGTGCTCGATGCGGTCGAGGAGCGTATCGATGTCGGGTTGGATGCCGATACTGACACCAGAGGCGACGGCGTCGCGGGTGCCGCCGAGGAGGCGGGAGAGGGATACGCCGCGTTGCTTGGCCTCGAGGTCCCAGGCGGCCATCTCGAGCGCGGCCTTGGCCATGTTGTGGCCCTTGGCCGCGCGATCGAGCGCGGCGGCCACGTCCCTGGCCGTGTCGAAGCTCTGGCCGAGGATGGCGGGGATCAGATAGCGCTGGAGGACGAGGCGAGCGGTGTCGACGGTCTCGTACGAGAAGTTCGGCGCCTCGCCCGCGACGCATTCGCCATAACCGCGCGTGCCGTCCTCGTCGTCGAGCTTGATGATGAGGATGGTGCGGTCGTGCGTCAGACCGGAGGAAATTCGGAACGGCTCCTTGAGTCGGAGGCGGATCTGTTGGACCGTGACACGGCGAATGCGCATGGAACGGAATCCTTGATCGCAAAGAGTTGCGAGGGTAATATCTCGGCGGAAGCCTACCACCAAGCCGGATCGGCCCAGCCGCCGCGCGTCGATCGCCGGCAATAGCTCAAGCCAGACATGGAGACAGGATCACCGACCTCTACGCCGGTCAAGATGCCCGCCGTCGCGGGAGCGGGCAATGGCGTGACGAGGGTGCTCGCCACGCGCGTACTGGCGGCGGCGTATGCTTGCGTCGCGGTGGTGTACCTGTTCATGCCGTTTTCCGGGCGGGCCCGGCTGGTGTTCGGGCACAGCGTGCTGCTGGCGGCGGCGACGGCGGCGGCGGTGGCGTGCCTTTTTGCGGCACGGCGGGGCCGGGTGGGTTCGCGGCTGGCGTGGTACCTGTTCGCGGGGGCGGCGGGTACCGGCGTCGTGGCGCACGCGATGTGGGCGTACCGGCAACTCGTCCTCGAGGAACCGATCAGCTTCGCTTCGTCGATCTTCTACGTTCTGCTCCTCTTCCACCCCTTCTTCGGCGCCGGTGCAGCCGTGGCGCTGCGCCCCGCCCGCGGTCGGGAAACGACGAACAACATCTTCATCGACGGCGCGCTGATCGTCACGGCCGCGCTGCTGCTCGTCTCGCGCTTTGTCTTCGAGCCGCTGGTGGCCAATCCGGCCACGAACGGCGACGTGCTGGTCGTGAACGTGCTCGCCCAGTTCGGTGCGGTGAGCTCGGTCCTGTTCGCCGGGCTGCTCGTGCTGTGGGGCGATCCGGTCTTCCCGGGGCGGACGGTCCCGGCGCTGGCGGGCACGGCGGCGGCGTTCCTGACGGTCACGGTGCTGACGGCGACGGGCGCGGATCCCACGCCGGTCTCGCCGGGCGACGCGTTCGACCTCCTCTGGCTGACCGGCTGGGTGCTCCTCGCCACGGCGGGTCTCGCGGCCCACCGCGTTCCTTCGGATCCAATGGCCGAGGTGGCGGCCGATCGAATCCGGCGTCGGCTGCGCCAGGGGGTCGCGCCGGGCGCCGCGCTGTTCCTCGGCGCTGCCGCGGTAGATGCCGCGCTTCACCCCGGCCCGATGCGCCAGGTCGCGATCGTCTCGACCGGCCTGGCGATCCTCCTCGCGATCCGGATCCGTTTCGCGGCCGTGGACGCAGAACGGCGAGTCGAGGAGGGGGTCCAGCTCGCGCACACCCGCGCGCTCGTCGAGCTGAGCCGTGCGCTCGCGGGAGCGACCGAACTGAACCGCACGCTCGAGCTGGTCAGCCAATGGGCGTGTCGACTGCTGGACGCCCGAGCGGCCGGGATCGAGTTGCTGACGCCGGACGGGACGACCCTCGAGCTGCGCGCCGCGTACGGTCTGCCGGAGGAGGTGATCGGAACGCGGTTCCCGGTCGAGAGCAGCTTCACGGGATGGGTCGTGCGGCAGCGACGCGCGCGCGCCACCCTCGCCCCACGCTCCGACCCCTATTTCCGCCCCGAAAGCATTCGATTCCTGGAAGACAAGCCGACGGCCGCCGCGCCGCTACAATTCGGTGAGAAACCGCTGGGGGTGCTCTTCGCCGCCAACCGCGACCTCCCGTTCACGGCGAAGGACCTCGAGCTCCTGGCCTCCCTGGCCGACCAGGCCGCGCTGGCGATCGAGAACGCCCGGCTCTTCGAGCAGGTCCACGCCCTCTCGATGACCGACCCGCTCACGGGGCTCGCGAACCGCCGGCAGCTCGAGCGCGAGCTGGCCCGCGAGTTCGCGGCCGCGCGCCGCGGCCGCAAGCTCGTGCTCGTCATCTTCGACCTGGACGGGTTCAAGTCGTACAACGACAAGCACGGCCACCTGGCGGGCGACGAGATCCTGCGCGCGTTCGGCCAGGTCCTCGCCGTCGAGACCCGCGCCATGAACCTGGCCGTCCGCTACGGCGGCGACGAGTTCCTGGCGCTGCTGACCGACTCCGACCTGGCGGGCGCGCAGGTCTTCGTCGACCGGGTGAAGACCCGTTTCCGCAGGATCGTCGAGGAGATGGGCGCCGGCGAGGTCAACGTGAGCGCGGGGATGGCGCCGTACGACCCCTCGATGGGCTCGCCGGAGGACCTGATCGCAGAAGCCGACCGGGTGCTCTACGGGGTCAAGGCCGGCCGCACCTCTCGCTCGAGCAGGTAGCAGCTCCGCTCCCCTTCCCGCACCACCTCCACCGCCACATAGCCGCGACCGAAATAAACCTCGAACGCCGCGCGCGTCTTTTCGCGCCAGTCGGCCGCGAGTTCCGGCGCCCTGGTCTTGAGCGCCTGGATGCTGGCGGGGACGGCGATGCGGACCCGCGTGGCGTCGAGATCGAGGCGCGGCTCGAGCGACTCGATGCCGGCCGGGCCGTCCCGGGTGTCGTTGACGAGGGGCGCGTCGGCGACGTCGTCGGCCGAGGGCGGCGGCTCGCCTTCCAGCCGCCGGCGTACGCGTTCGCTCGCGATCTCCCACACCGCGATCAGCCGGTCCGTGCCGATCCCATGGTGCAGCGGCGAGCCCGTCCTGCCGTAGAAGTCCCGGTGGTACTCGCGGGCGATGATGCCCAGGCGGCCGAAGTTGAGGTACGCGTTCTTCGACTCGAGCGGGTCGAAGGTCCAGTAGACGGTCTGCACGCCGAGCGGGAGGAGCGCATCCCGCTGGTATCGCTTGAGGCGGGCGCCGAGCCCGCGGTCGCGCAGGTCGGGCCGGACGGCGAGCATGTCGGACCAGTGGACGAGGCGCCCGTCCTCGAAGCCGGTGATCCCGAAGACGAAGCCGGCGAGGGTGCCCTCGGCGTCGTACGCGGCGGCGGTCACGCCGCCGAGCTTCTGCGCCGCCCACAGGATGGCCGGCGGGACGATCTCGGTGAAGCTCGGCCCCCAGACCTCCTTCTGTAGCGCGACGCAGCGCTGCGCCTCCTCGATCGTCCGGACCGGCCGGATCTCGAAAGCGTCGTTGCTCACAAGGTTTCGAGAAGTCGTGCGTAGAGTGCAGCGCGGCGGACGAGGTCCTCGACGACGACGTGCTCGTCCACCGCGTGCGCGCCGCCGCCTCGAGGCCCGAGCCCGTCCAGCGTCGGGACGCCGAGCGCGGCGGTGAAGTTCCCGTCGCTCGCGCCCCCCGCCGCCCCCTCGCCCAGCTCGAAGCCGAGCTCGGCCGCCAGGTCGCGGGCGTGCCGATAGAGCCGGAGCACGCCCCCGCCTCGCTCGAGCGGCGGCCGGTCGCGGCCGCCTTCGACGACGACCTCCGCGCCCGGGAGCACGGGCCGGAGCGCGCGCAGCCCCTCGTCGATCCGCCGCTGTTCGTCCAATGTCGCGAAGCGCACGTCGAGGTCGGCCCAGGCCTCGGCCGGAACGACGTTCGTGGCCGTGCCTCCGCCCACGCGCCCGACGCTGATCGTGGTCCCTCTGTCGGGCGCGGCGAGCGCGGTCGCGCGGATGATCTGGTGCGAAAGCTCGAGGATCGCGTTGATCCCCTTCTCGGGCTCGAGCCCCGCGTGCGCCGCGCGGCCGCGGGCAACGATACGGTAGTCGGCGATCCCCTTGCGGGCCGTCTTGACCGACCCGTCCGCGAGCGGCGGCTCGAGGACGAGCACGGCCGCGGCGCCGCGCGCCGTCGCCTCGATCAACGGGCGCGACGTCGTCGAGCCGATCTCCTCGTCGCAGGTGACGAGGATGGTGACCGGCCGCCTCGGCGCGGCGCCGGCCTCGCGGAAGAGGAGGAGCACCTCGGCCAGGATCGCTAGCCCGCCCTTCATGTCGAACGCGCCCGGCCCTTCGGCGCGGCCGTCGATCACGCGGAACGGCCGCTCGAGGATCGTGCCGCGCGGGTGCACGGTGTCGAGGTGCCCGAGGACGACGACGGGCTCGAGCCCGGCCTCGCGGCCCGGCAGGCGCGCCAGCACGTGCTTCCCGCGCTCGGGCGCGTCGACCCACTCGACCTCCGCGCCGGCCTCGGCGAAGGCGGCGCCGATGTCGAGCGCGAGGGCGGTGCATGCGGCGACGTCGCCGGAGGGCGTCTCATGCTCCACCCACCGGCGCAGCCGCTCCAGGATCCGTGCCTCGACGCGGTCGTGATCGATCGGGATCATGGGCGGGAAAGATCTAATCGCGCGGGCGCGTCGGCAACCGCCGGTAGCTCTCGTCGAGCAGCTCGATCGGGTGGAGTACGGGCCGGCCGTCGCCGGCGAGGAGGAGGCCGGCGCCGATCTGCATCATGCACCCCGGGTTGGGCGTGACGACGACGTCGGCGCGGGTCGAGCGGACGGCCGCGACCTTGTCCTCGAGGATCCGGCCGCCCAGCTCGGGGTGCGTGAGCCCGTAGATCCCCGCGCCGCCGCAGCACTCGTCGGCGCCCGGGAGCGGGACGAGCTCGAGCCCCGGGATCGCGGCCAGGACGTCGAGCGGCGCGCGTGTGATCCGCTGCGCGTGGTGCAGGTGGCACGGCGCGTCGTACGTCACCCGGATTTGGACAGGCGCGCCGGGGCGCGGACCCAGCTCGACGAGGAGCTCCGAGACGTCGCGGACGCGCCGTGCGAACGCCCGCGCGCGCTCGGCGTACGCCGGGTCGCCGGCCAGGAGCGCGCCGTACTCCTTCATCGCCGCGCCGCACCCGGCCGCGTTCACGGCGACGACGTCGATCCCCGCCCGCTCGAACGCGTCGATGTTCGCCCGCGCCAGCTCCCGCGCGCGCTCGAGGTCGCCGCCGTGGGCGTGCAGCGCGCCGCAGCACCGCTGGTCGGGGACGGGGACGACGTCGCAGCCGTTGGCCTCGAGCACGCGGATCGTCGCGGCGTTGACGCGCGCGAACAGCCCCTGCTGGACGCAGCCGAGGAGCACGGCGACGCGGAGGCGCGGGGCCGGGGAGGCGTCGGCCGATGGAGCGGGGGAGCCGGCGGCCCCGGCGCGCCCGGCCTCGGATCGCTCCGGTCGCCCGGCGTCAGCCGCGCACGGGCCACTGATTCCCGCATCTCTCAGCCCCGCCCACCCCCGCGACGCGAGGAGCATGGCGAGCGCGAAGCGGGCCCGCTGCAGGCGCCGCGGCAGGATCCGCAGGAGCGCGGGCGCGAGGCCCGTGCGGATCAGCGCCCGGCCGCCACCCATCGCGGTGCGTGCGAGCAGGCGACTACCGAAGACGGTCAGGAGGGCGCGGGTCGCGAACCCGACGCCGCTCTCGCGGGCGATCACGGCCCGGGCTCGCTCGAGGAGGTGCCCGTACTCGACGCCGGACGGGCAGACGGTCTCGCACGCGCGGCAGCCGAGGCAGCGGTCGAGGTGGGTGGCGAATGCGTCGTCGTCCGGCTCGAGGCGCCCCTCGACGACGGCGCGCATGAGGTACAGCCGGCCCCTCGGCGAGTCCGCCTCGTCGCCCAGGCGGGTGTAGGTCGGACACGCCTGCAGGCAGAAGCCGCAATGGACGCAGGCAAGGAGCTTCTCCTCCTCGCGGGCAAGGACCTCTGTCAACTCGGCGCGGCGCGCGTCGGTCGCTGCAATCGACATCGTCGCTCCCTCAGACCACGAAACGGCCGGGCGAGAGCACGCCCGCCGGATCGAACTTCGACTTCAGCGCCCGCATGAGCCGCAGCGCCGGGCCCGGGTCGGGGAACGGCTCGACGGCTTCGAGCAGCGCGGCCGGCGCGCGGGCCACGATCAGCGTGCCGCCCGTCTCGGCCAGCGCGGCGCGGGCCTCGGCCAGGGCGCGCGCCCACCGTTCGACGTCGAGCGAGCCGTTGCGCCCCGGCGCCCGCACGGCGACGCGGACGATCCCCGCGCCGGCGTGCGCGGCGACGACCCTGTCCGGGATCCCCGCGTCGCTCCTCCCGCCCGGGAGATCGAGCGCGAGCCGGAGCGTCCGCTCGAGGCGCGTCGGCGCATCGGCCAGGCGGACGCACAACGCGGCGCCCGCCTCGGCGACGGAGAGCGCCGACCAGACCGCCGCCCGCCCGTCTCGCTGGAGCCCGGCCGCGAGGCGTTCCACTCGCGCCTCCGCGTCGGTTACAGCCGCCGCGTTTCCCCGCAGGCGGACGAGCAGGTACCACGACGCCGCGCGGCCGCCCGCGCCGTCTGCCATCCCCGCCGCGGCGCCGATCCCCGCGCCGGACACGACCTCGAGCGCCGCGACCTCGATCCGTTCCTCGCGGATCCGCGCCGCGAGGGCGATGACCGGCTCGGACGCGGGCGCGGCGACCACCACCGTCGCAGCCCGTTCCGGGATCGGGCGCAGCCGGAGGTGCAACCGCGTGATCAGGCCCAGCGTGCCGCGGCTCCCGACAACGAGGCGGACCAGGTCGTACCCGGCGACGTTCTTCACGACCTTGCCGCCCAGGTCGAGGACGCGGCCGTCGCCGGTCACGAGGCGCAGGCCGAGAACGTGGTCGCGCGGCGTGCCGTGCCCCTCGCGGAGCGGACCCGCCGCGGCGAGCGAGGCGACGGCGCCGAGCGTCGCCTCGGGGTGCCCCGGCGGGTCGAGCGGGAGCCACTGGCGGTGAGGCGCGAGACGATCGGCGAGGGTGCCGAGGCGGACGCCCGCCGCGGCGGTCGCAACCAGGTCGGCCGGCTCGGGCTCGACTGCGTCCGCCATGCGCGTCGTCGTGAGGACGACGTCGATCCGGCGTGGCGGACGCCCGGCGTCCAGCCACCCGCCCGCGCCGGCCGGCTCGACCGCCCAACCCTCGGCGGACGCGAGCTCCAGCACCGCGGCCGCCTCGTCGTCCGACGTCGGCGCCACGACCGCCTGCGGCACGACGCCGTGCACCGCCCAGCGCGGCGTCACCTCGGGCGGGAGGAGCGCCGAACGGCCGACCACCTCGGCGATCCGGTCACGCACCGACGCCATCGTCGCCTCCCGTCGCCGCGTCCACGACGGCTGCGCGCCCAGCCGCTACGGGCTCCCGCGCCGTCGCCGGCCCGACCCACTCCCGGCAGACGCGCAGCGGGAGCACCTTCGCCGGGTTCGCGAGCCCGCTCGGGTTGAAGACCCGCCTCACCTCACACATCGCCGCCATCTCCGCCTCGCCGAAGATGAGCGGCATGTACTCGCGCTTGTCGAGCCCGACGCCGTGCTCGCCCGTGATCGAGCCGCCGGCCTCGACGCAGAGCTTCATGATCTCGCGCGACGCCGTCTCGACGCGGCGCACCTCGTCCGCGTCCCGGCGGTCGAAGAGGATGTTCGGGTGGAGATTGCCGTCGCCGGCGTGGAAGACGTTGGAGATGCGCAGCCCGTGGCGCCGGGCGACGTCGTAGATCCCGCGCAGCACCTCGGGGAGCCGGCTCCGCGGCACGACCGCGTCCTGGACCAGCAGGTCCGGCGCGAGACGGCCCATGGCGCCGAACGCCTTCTTGCGACCCTGCCACAGCCGCTCGCGCTCCGCCGCGTCCCTGGCGCGCTGGACCTCGCGGGCGCCCTCGCGGCGGCAGATCCCGGCCGCGCGGTCGGCGTCGGCCGCGAGCCCCGCGCGCGGGCCGTCGAACTCCACGACGAGCGCCGCGGCCACGTCCGTCGGGATCCCCGCCGCGTACACGCTCTCCTCGACCGCGCGGATCGTCTCCCGGTCGATCATCTCGAGCGCCGCGGGGATCATCCCCTCCGCGATGATCGCGCTGACCGCGCGACTCGCGTCGTCGACGTCGTCGAACAGCGCGAGCAGCGTCTCGACCGCCTCCGGCACGGGCGAGAGCCGGACCTCGATCTCCGTCGCGACGCCGAACGTCCCCTCGCTCCCGACGAACAAGCCAACGAGGTCGTAGCCGACGAGCTCCCCCGACCCCGCGCCCAGCTCCACCACCTCGCCGTCGGGGAGCACGACCGTGAGCCCCAGGATGTGGTTCACCGTCGCGCCGTACTTGAGGCAGTGCGGCCCGCCCGCGTTCTCGGCGACGTTCCCGCCGATCGTGCACGCCGACTGCGAGCTCGGGTCCGGCGCGTAATACAGCCCGTACGGCGCCGCGGCACGGCTCAGGTGCGCGTTCACGACCCCGGGCTCGACCCGCGCCCGGCGGTTCGCCGGGTCCAGCTCGAGGATCCGGTTCATCCGCGCGAGCGACAGCACGACCGCACCCTCGAGCGCGAGCGCGCCGCCCGAGAGCCCCGTCCCCGCGCCGCGCGGCACGAACGGCACGCCCGCCTCCGCCAGCAGCCGCACGACCGCCGCGACCTGCTCGGTCCCGCGCGGCGCGACCACCGCCCGCGGCCGCACGCGGTACGCCGTGAGGCCGTCGGATTCGTAGACGAGGAGCGCGCCGGGGTCGGTGATCAGGGCGTCGTCGCCGACGACGCGGCGGAGCGCGGCGGCGAGGGCGGGGTCGAGACGGGTGGCGTGGTCGGTCGCCGATGACGTCATAACGCTCATGGACTCACGTACACCGCGGTGGGGCGGCGGTTCTGACCGCCGAGCCTGCGACTACGATGCGGGTGCGCCGCGCCGGGCGAGGAGTGCGTCGGCCGCGGCGAAGTGCTCCAGCAGCAGTGCATTCACGCGGTCGGAGTGCGTGATCGGCAGGCCATGCGACGCGTCGTCGAACTCGATGTAACGCGCCCCGGGGATACCGGCGGCGAGCGCACGTCCGGCGCGCGGCGGCGCGATCGGGTCGTGGGCGGCGCTGACCACGAGGGCGGGGATATCGGCCAGGTCGGCGAGGCGCGCGGCGATAGGACCCGCGCGCCGTCCAGCCGGCCCAGCCCCTAATTCCCGCCCAACGGGAACTGGACGCCCAACCCCCCGGTGACCAGAGTCCCGCCCGCGCCGAAGTAGACGTGGACCTCGGGAACCCACTGCACTCGACCCCCGAGCCGGGTTCCGGCGAACAGGCCGACGACGTTGTCGGTGATGAAGTCGTCCTCCGAGGTGCCGGCCCCGATGATGATGGCCTTCACGCCCCCGTGGAAGGAGCCCTTGCCGACGATGAGCGCGGGGTACAGCGCCGTGAAGCCCCAATCCGACTTGTACTCCTCGGTGTCTCCGTCCCCCGAGGTCGTCGTCACCGTGACCTCGCCGCCCACGCGAGAGATGCCCAGATCCGCCGCCAGCTTGTAATCGCCGTCGACGAGGAGTCGCTTGACGTCGGCCTGGAAGAAGCCGACCGGCGGGAACCCCACGAACTTCAGGCCGATGTCCCAATCGTGCGCTATGCCGTAACGGCCGTAGAGCTCCGGGATGAGCCCGACCGCCCCGTCCGACAGCATCGTCGTGGCGCCGACCCCGAGCACCGTCTTCCCGCGATCGACCGGCTCCGGTAGCTGGAAGGTGCTGACCGAGACGCACGCGGACGGGATCACGGCCAACAGGGTCACGAGGGCAACACGTCGCATGCACACCTCACGGAAGAACGTGGGGAAATCGCGAAGCGACGCGGGACCGCTGCAACGCGGGCCGCGTCGCCCGCCGGTGCTGCTCGTGCTACGTCGCACCGGCACCAAATTGCCCGTCGGTCGACGGCGGGGCAACCTTTTCCCGTCGAGGTCGAGCGCCTCGATGGCCACCGTCACCGCTCCCGCGCCGATCTCTCGACCGCCTCCCACATCCCGCCCGCGCGCCTGACCCGCCCCGCGCGCTCGAGGTGCTCCAGGTACGCTTCCGTCGTCCCGCGGGTGAACGCCCGCAGCATCATGTGCAGCTTCCGGCCGTAGACGGCGCGGGCGATCTCGTCGAGCGACGCGGCGCCTCCCTCGAGCGCGGCGAGGACCTGCGCCTCGCGGTCCCGACGGTGGCGGACGTACGCGTCGATCGCGGCGTCCGCATCGCCCACGAACGCCGGGCCGTGCGCCGGATGGATCGCGCGCGGCGCGAGCGCCCGGATCCGCTCCAGAGATGCCAGGTAGTCGGTGAGGTCGCCTTCGGGCTTCGCGACCAGCGCGGTGTCCATTCCGCCCGTCATGAGGTCGCCGCAGAAGACCGCGTCGGCGGCAGGGAAGTGGAAGGCGAAGTGGTCGGGGGTGTGCCCGGGCGTCGCGACGGCGACGACGTCGCCCGCGTCGCTGTCGAAGGCGTCGCCATCGCGGAGCGTGCCGTCGGCGGCGGCCAGCAGCGGCGCGCCGAGGCGATCGGCCAGGCGCTCCGCGCCCTCGGCGTGGTCGGGGTGTGCGTGCGTGAGGAGGACCGCGACGACGACGCCGTCGCCGACAGCATCGGCGACGGCGTCGAGGTGAGTTTCGATGTCCGGCCCCGGGTCGATCACGACGAGCCGACGGCGACCCACGAGGTACGTGCGCGTGCCGTCCAGCGTCATCGGCGACGGATTCGGGGCGAGGACGCTCCGGATCACGGCCGGCCGCGCCCGGATCGCGCCTAGCGGCGCTCGGACATCAGGACTTCGGCCAGCTTGTCGGCCACCGCCTGGATCGCCTCCTCGTCCTCAGCCTTGAAGGCGCCCTGCTGATGGCTGTCGATATCGATCTGGCCGAGGATCTCGTCGCCGGCGCGGATCAGGACGACCAGCTCCGACTTCGTCTTCGGGCTGCAGGCCAGGTAGTTGTCGACCGCGGTGACGTCGGGCACGTTCTGGTTCTTCCCCTCGGCGACCGCGGTCCCGCACACGCCCTGCCCCACCGGGATGCGCGCGTGCTCCGTCCCCTCGCCCACGTAGTTGTGCAGCCAGAGGACGTTCTCCTCCGGGTTCAACAGGTAGACGCCGACCCAATCGTAGCGGTCGTCGGAGGCGGCGATCGTCTTGACCGCCTCGCGCAAGATCGCGTCGGAGAGGTAGCCGCCCTCCCGCATCTCCTGAAGTCGCTTCACCAGCGTGCCAGCTTCCAGCATCCCGGTCTCACCTCGGGTCGTAGGGTTCAAAGGTCTCCGCCGGCGCGGTCCACGCCAGCAACCAGCGCCGGAGCGCGCGATGTTCGTTCTGGTCCGGCCCCGGAATCGGTACAGGGCCACGAATCTAACGTGCGTCAGCGCGGCACGAAATCGGTGTCCGGTCCGAGCTCGCGCACGAACGCGGCGATCAGCCGCGCGGCCCGGTCCAGGTCCTCCAGACTCACCAGCTCGTTCGGCGAGTGCATGTAGCGGTTCGGCACCGAGATCAGCCCCGTCGCCACGCCCGCACGCGTCAGGTAGATCGCGTCGGCGTCCGTCGACGTGTAGCGCGGCGAGGCGGTGATGGTGTAGGGGATCCCATTCCTCTCCGCCACCTCGCACAGCTTCTCGAAGACCAGCGGGTGCGCCGCCGAGCCGCGCGTCAGCACCGGCCCGCCGCCGATCTTGTGCTCGCCCAGCTCCTTCTTCTCGACGCCCGGCGAGTCCGTCGCGAACGTGACGTCGACGACGAGCGCGATCTGCGGCTCGAGCTTGAACGCGCCGGTCCGGGCGCCGCCGCCGTTGTAGCCGATCTCCTCCTGCACCGTCGCGACCGCCGTGACCTCGGCGCGCGGCTTGTCCTCCGCCAGCAGCCGCAGCGCCTCCAGCACGACGTACGCGCCGATGCGGTTGTCGATCGAGCGGCTCACGATGAGCCCATCGCCCAGCTCGATCAACCGCGCGTCGATCACCGCCGGGTCGCCGACCCGGACGCCCTTCGCCTGCGCCGCCGCGCGGTCCTTCGCGCCGATGTCGATCCAGAGGTCCTGGAGCTTCGACGCCTTGTCCCGCTCCTCGCCCTTGATCAGGTGGATCGGCTTCTTGCCGATCACGCCGAGCACGTCGCCCGACTTCGTCAGCAGCCGCACCCGCTGCCCGACCAGGACCTGCGGGTCCCAGCCGCCGATCCCGTCGAAGTA
>CALBZE010000015.1 GCA_937889645.1 uncultured bacterium | reverse complement strand
GTCTTCGAGATCGCCGAGTCCACGTACTCCTGGAAGGCGGCCTGCATCCGGATGTGCCACTCCGGCGTGACGTCGTGCGCCGTCACGAAAACGCGCTGAACGTCCGCGGGCACCTCGTCGAAGTGGATGTGCCCCTCCTCGGCGATCCGCCGCATCAGCTCATCCGAGTACCAGCCCTGCGCCTTCGCGATGCGGACGAAGTCCTCGTTCACGTCCGGCATCAGCACGCCCGCCTGATTGCGCATGAAGGCGACGGCGAAGAGCGGCTCGATCCCGCCCGAGCACCCGGCGATGATCGAGATCGTGCCCGTCGGCGCGACCGTCGTCGTGTTGCAGTTGCGAAGCTTCCGCATCGGGCGGACGCGGTTGCCGTTCTTGTCGCGGGCGCAGGTCTCGTCCGGACCCCAGATGCTCTCCTCCCACGCCGGGAACGCGCCGCGCTGCTCGGCCAGCTTCTCGGACGCGTTCTTCGACTCGTTGTCGATGAACGCCATGACCTTGCGGCCGAGCTCGACGCCTTCCTCGCTGTTGTACGGCACGCCGACGCGCACGAGCAGGTCCGCCCACCCCATGATCCCGAGCCCGATCCGGCGGATCTTGTGCGCCAGCTCGTGGATCTCGGGGAGCGGGTACTGGTTCGCGTCGATCACGTTGTCCAGGAAGTGCGTCGCCAGGTGCACCGCCTGGCGCAGCCCCTCCCAGTCGATCTTGTCGTCGACCGGCGCGCCGGCCGGCACGTCCAGCTTCGCGAACGCCCCGACGTTGATCGAGCCGAGGTTGCACACGTCGTACGGCAGGAGCGGCTGCTCGCCGCACGGGTTCGTCGCCTCGTAGCTCCCCAGCTTCGGGACCGGGTTGTAGTAGTTCGCACGGTCGATGTAGAAGACGCCCGGCTCGCCCGTGCTCCACGCGCCTTCGACGATCAGGTCGAAGATCTCACGCGCGTCCTCGTACCCGACCACCTCGCCGGTGCGCGGGTTGATCAGCGGGTACTTCTCGCCCTTCTTCAGCGCCTCCATGAAGGCGTCCGTCACCGCCACGGAGATGTTGAAGTTCGTGATCTGCGTGACGTCGCTCTTGCAGGTGATGAACTCCCGGATGTCCGGGTGGTCCACCCGCAGGATCCCCATGTTGGCGCCACGACGCGTGCCGCCCTGCTTGACCACCTCCGTCGACGAGTCGTAGAGGCGCATGAAGGAGACCGGGCCGCTCGCCACGCCCGAGGTCGAGCGCACGAAGTCCCCGGACGGGCGCAGACGGCTGAAGGCGAAGCCCGTCCCGCCGCCCGACTGGTGCACCAGCGCCATCGAGCGCAGCGTGTCGTAGATGCCGTCCCGCCCGTTCGAGAGCGTGTCCTCGACCGGGAGCACGAAGCACGCGCTGAGCTGCCCCAGCGGCCGCCCGGCGTTCATCAGCGTCGGCGAGTTCGGCTCGAAGATCCGCTGCGTCATCATGCGGTAGAACTCGCGCGCGAGCGCATCGACCGCGCCCTCGCTCGCCCCGTACTTCGCGTCTTGCTGGGCGATGACCCGCGCGACTCGCCAGAACATCTGCTCCGGCTCCTCGATCGGCCGCCCCTGCTCGTCCTTCTTCAGGTAGCGCCGCGACAGGATGATCCGCGCGTTCTCGGACAGCGCCGCGGGCGGCAGGTCATCGGGCATCTGGTCGGGCCCGGGCATTGCAAACAACTCCGGGTCCGCCGGACGAGTCTGGTTGCGATCCATGGTCTCCTCGGGCTGGAACGGGAACTCTGGAGCGAAAAATGTCCAACTGAAACAAAAAACTACAAAAAGCGAAAGCGCTTGGACTTGTCGAAAGATCGGAGTGACTGCCCCGCCTACGCTTGGCTCCCGACTGCGGGCACCCAATATCTTGTGGGGAGCCCATGATAATGCCCCGACATCTTGGGGTCAAGAGGCACGTCCGGGCGCGCAAGGATCGTACCCCGGACGGGCCGAATGGCTCCATCCGGAATGTGGAAAATTCGGATAAATTGCACGGTGGCGGAGGGTTGCGAGAGGTGGAGGGACACGCGGGGTCCCGGACTCGCGAGTCGCGCGGGCGGCGGACCGGAGGCCGGGCGAGTCGCGGCGGCGGAGGGAGAGGCGGCGGGACGGGCCGCGGCCGAGCGAGGGCGCGCGAGCGGAAGCGAGCGTACGACATCGGGGCGATGCTCCAGCGCATCCGGGCGGCGGTCCGCCGGTACCCGAAAGCCGCGCTCTTCGAGCTGGCGCGGGAGGGATACGACACGGTGTTCGAACAGCTCGTGGCGTGCATCATTTCGACCCGGACGAGGGACGAGGCGATGCTCGAGGTGTCGCGGCGGCTGTTCGCCCGTGCACGGACGCCGGCGGCCGTGGCCGAGCTACGCCCGAGTGAGCTCGAGGCGATGCTCCACGGCTCCACGTTCCGGGAGCGGAAGTGGCATCAGATCCGGGAGATCGCGCGTGTCGTGGCTTCCGAGCACGGCGGGACGCTGCCGTGCGACGAGGCGGTGCTCCGATCGTTCTCGGGCGTCGGACCCAAATGCGCGAACCTGGTCCTCGGGATCGCGTGCGGGGAGCCGCGGGTCGCCGTGGACGTGCACGTGCACCGGGTGACGAATCGGTGGGGGTACGTGCGGACGCGGTCGCCCGAGCGCACGGCCGCCGTGCTCGAGGAGAAGGTGCCGCGCCGTTACCGGGTGCAGTTGAACGAGCTCCTCGTCCCGTTCGGCAAGCACATCTGCACACGGGTACGGCCGCGGTGCTCGACGTGCCCGGTGCTCGAGTACTGCCGCCAGGTCGGCGTGACGGAGCACCGGTGAGGGGAGCGGCGGTCCGGCCGTCGCGGCCAGGTGTGCAGCGGCGGCGCGGGGCGGGCGGGGTGGCGCGGCCGTGCGCCGTCGACCGGCGAGGCGAGAGCGACCCGGCTCAAGCGCCGGGTGGGAGCGGCTCGCCTCCCTTCGCCTCCCGATCCGGGTCGGACTCCGCCTCGTGGACCCGGCGCTGCCGGTCCCACTCGTCGAGGCGTGCCTTCTCGGCCCCGGGCTCCGGGACCCGCGGCGGGACCGGCTGCCGCGTCCGGGCACGTCCTTTCATGCCCCGTCCGTACAGCCCGGAATCACGACGTCGCTCGGCGGGCTGGTCGGGGTAGAACTTGTAGTCGGTGGCGCCCGCCTCGTCGTTGTCGATGCGATACTGGTCCGGCCGCTTGCCGCCCATGGATCCCCCGGTGGTTCGTGGTGCCCGTGCCGCGCCCGGCCGACTCCGCGCAGCGGGGCGCCGCGTCCCGGGGTCGATGGCATCAGGTTTCGTACCAGGGGACGGCGCGGCGGCCTCAGAAGTAGGAACCCACCTGGAAATACGCCACCGGCCGGCTGCCCGGGGCCGCGCCGTGGATCGGGAACCCGAGACCCGCCCGGAATCGGGTCGGGATCGACATGTTCACGTCGACGACGAGTTCGGCGCCGGCACCGACGATCGGAGCGGCGTCGACGGCGTCGCATCCGGCCATGGCCGCGAATTGCTCCGCAGTGCACCAGGCGTCACCCGCGTCGACGAACGCGGCCGCCGACAGGCGATCGAGGTAGGCGGGCCAGAGCTGGACGCCTCGACCGACGAGGGCGAGGGGGAAACGGTACTCGGCGGTGGCGGTCCACGCCCGGGTCCCGGACCGGGAGTCCGGGGCGAAGCCGCGGACCGGGAAGGCGCGGCGGTCGCCGATGGTGCCGAACGGACCGAGGCCGAGTCCGCCGCCCGACGCGCCGCCGATCCCGAACGCGTCGGCGCCCGGACCCGACCGGATCGCGGCGGCCACGCGCGCGGCCACGACGTGATTGGCGAACCCCGGCCCCCGCAGCGAGCGGAACGCGGCACCGATCGCGCGCGCCTCGTCGTAGGAACGATCGATTGGCGTGCCCGAAGCGGTTTGGTTCCGCTCCAGGTCCCAGCGTCGCACGAGGATGCCGGAGAGCGACACGCCATTCTCGCGGCTGATCGAGAAGGGGTAGGTCTGATCGGTCGCGAAGGCCGCCTGGACGAACGCGCCTAGGAGGTTGGTGCCGGGGTAGCTCGGCACGAAGCCGGGCGCGTCGAACAGCTGCCGCCTCTGCACGACGCCCTCGCCGCCGACCGCGAATAGCGCTGCCGAACGAGCGCGCCGTCGCATGAACGTCGCGGAGACGGAGGCGCCGTCCTCCCGCTCGAAGAGCGCGGCGTCGGGGGCCTGCGACAGAGGCGTGATCCGGATCGAGTCCCACGACCTCCACAGCCGAAGTCCGAGGACGGGATTCCCCAGCCCGGCGTAGTCGTACGCCGCCGCGGCATCGACGAGGCCGTGCTTCGGCTGGTAGGCCGCCGCAAACGAAAACGCGTGACGGCCGACCAGGTCCACGCCCATGACGCGCGCGCCGAGGAAGTCCCCGCCTGCGTCGTACCACAGCGGCTCCCACGCCCGCGGTCGCAGCGTAGGCCACGGCGAGTAAGGCCGGGACCCGCCGACGGTCCCACTCCCGGGCGCCGTGTCGCCGTCGCCGGAAGGATCCGCTACGTAGCCGGCCGGAGCCGCGCGCTCCGCGACCAGGTACCTGGCGTCGAGCGGTGCAGGCTCGCGCCACGTCGACGGATCGAACGGGAGCCGTTCGATGTGGTAGCCGTCGGCGTGGTACGCCGTGAAGTAGATCCAGCGACCGTCGGGGGAGACGTCAGGGTCGAACGCGCCGGTGAGGACGTTCGTGACCTGGAACAGCCTCACGGAATCGTCGCCGGCCGTCAGGTCGGCCGCATAGAGGTTCGGGATGCCGCTGCGGTCGGACGAGAAGATCACGTACCGCCCATCGGGCGACCACGCGGGCCCCGTGTCGATCGCGCGGTCGGCAGTGACCTCCCGTACCGTCCGGCCGGAAGCATCCAGCACGACGACGTCGTAGAACCCGCGCCGCCAGCGTGCCACGGCGATCCATTCCCCCGACGGCGACCACCTCGGATACGCCCAGTGCACGTCCGGCTCCGCGGCCGTGATCGGCGCCACCGTGCCGGTTCCAAGGTCGACGAGGACGAGGCGGTTCGTCCCTCCGGCGGCCTGCACCGCCACCGCACGGCCGCCATCGGGGCTCGGATCAGGACCGCTCAACCTCGCGCCGCGCGTGACCCATTGCTCCCGGCCATCCGCGGTCACCCGCACGAGGTCGCCGTAGTACCGGTACCGGTCGAACCATTCCGTTTGCGCCGTCAACACCGAACCGTCCGGGAGCCACGCCACCGCGTCCAACCCGTTCCGACGCGCCAGCCGCTCCTCCCGCCCCGTCGCCGGGTCGAGGATCCGGGTGGCCGGAGCGTTGCGGCCATCGAACGCCGCGTAGACGATGCGACCGTCCGGACCGACCCGCGGGAAGCGCACCTCGTACCCTCCACCCGGGAGCCGCTGCGTCTCCGTGATGCCGGCCGCGCGCAGCGAATCGGCGAAGCGGCCGTACCGCTCATCGAGCGACGCCTGCCAGGCCGCGAACGCGTCGCTGAACGACCGGTCCAGCGCGCGGCGGCCGACCCGGTCGAAGGCGATCGCCGGAGGGACCCACGCGCTCGCCGAACGAGCAACCACTCGTTCGATCGCCTCCTCCCCGTGCTCCCTCGCCAGCGCATCGGCGAACATGGCGCCATAGACGTACGCCGTATGCCCCCCCGGCCAGAGCGGCGTCCCGCCCGTCACGCGATCGATCTGGAAGAACGCGTCCTCCAGCACGGCCGTCCGCAGCACCATGTCGAAGTAACTACCGTTAACACGACCGGTGCCGGTGAGTGCGGACTCGATGTAGGTGGCCAGGCCCTCGATCGCCCACTGGGGGGATTCCACCGTGGGAAAGACCGGCCACGTCACGGGGAGCCGGCCGAAGATGCTGCGCATGAGCCGACCGAGCGCGCCCGTGCGGTCGAGGTGGAAGATGTGTGCGAGCTCGTGCGTCACGACGAGGTCGATCCAGTCGCCGAAGTAGGCGAGGCTGGGTTCGTCGACCGGTGGACGCGCGTAAACAACGATGCGGTTGGAGGGGAACGGCGTCGCGGATCCGTTCGAGACGTCGACGTAGTCGGTGAGGAGGATGTCGATCGTCCCGGCCGGCGACGTCGTGAAGAGCGTGGAGAGGCGGCGATGCGCGACCTCGGCGCGATCCGCCGCGTGGCGGGCCAGCGACTCGAGCTCGGACGGGAACGTGATCCGGAAGTGATCGGTCTGCAGGGTGCGCCACTCCGCGTCCGGCGGGACCTGTGCCCATGCCGCGGTCGCCGAGGCGAGGAGGGCGAGGCCAGCCAACAGTCGTTTCATCGCCTGTTCACACTCGTTGACGCCGCCGACCGTACGGCGTGTTCAAGGACGAACGCCTCGAGCGCTCTGAGGTGGGCCCGTGCGATCCGCTCGATGACGGCCGGATCCCGCAGCGCGGCTTCCTGCCTGGGGATCATGAGGAACATCGTCTCCGTGAGCGCGGCCGGCATCCAGGTGTGCCGGACTGCGGCCAGATCGCCGCGGCCGTACCCGAGGTCGCGCAGCCGGAGCTCTGCCAGGAGCTCGCGCTGGAGCGCACGGGCGAGGGCGACGGACTGCGGATAGAAGTAGTACGTGCTCGTGCCGTTGTTCCGGAAGGGGTTCACCCCGTCGGGGAACGCGTTGTTGTGGATCGAGACGAAGAGGTGCGCGCCGGCTTCGGTGGCGATGCGGGGCCGCGCGTAGAGCGGGACGGAAGTCGTGTCCGTCCGCGTCATGATGACGCGCGCTCCCGCCGCCTCCAGCATCGGCCGGAGAGCCAGCGCGATCGCGAGATTGGCCTCGGGCTCGGTGAGCCGGGTCGGACCGATCGCTCCCAGGGGCGGGTGCCCGGGGTCGAGGGCGATCAGCAGCCCGCGGAGCGGCCGGTCCGGGTCGATCTCCGGCGGGCGGCGGACGCGAAGCACCAGGTCGTCGCCGTCCCAGAACACGCGATAACCCCAGGGCGCACGGGTCAGGAACAGGTGGAACCGGTACTCGTCGTCGCGTGGTTGGCTCCACTCGGCGCGCTCGACGAGCGGGTCGAGTCCGCCGTACTGGAGCCAGTCGGTTCGGCTCGTCGCGCCGTACAGCGTCACGGTAAACGAGCGTTCACCCTCGTCGACCCGGAACGGGAGGCGCTCGTCGAGGTTGAAGCGGACGTCGATCCACCCCGGTGTGGGCGTCATCCGAACCGTCCCGACGCGGCTCGTCGGCGGCGGAGTGCCGGCGGGAAGGAACACCAGCTCGTTGGCGTCGACCCATGCCGAAAGATCCGCGGTGAGCCGGACACGGACCCTGCCGTTGCGCTCGCCGGAGAGAGCCACGCGGGTCCCATCCGGCCAGAAATAGTGGAGCACACCGGACGGCGCAGGCATGGCGCGGACCTCTCCCCCCAGCGCACGCGGCGGCTCCGTCGGGTCGCGGGTCAGGGCCACGGGGAGGCGATCGGGGTCGAGGAGCGAGAGATCGAGCGGGAGCAGGGCGCGCGCGGTGTCCGCCCCGATGACGAGCTCGAGCGTGGCGTGCCCGGGCCTCATCTCGCCGGCAGGTTCACGTGGGATCGTGAACGCGCCCAGCCGTGCGGCGCCCGTACGCATGGTGTCGGGCGGTGCGATGGGGACGGCGGCAAAGCTACCGCGGTACTCCGCGACGGTCGTCAACACCCGTTCACGCGCGGCACCCGGATCGCGCGCGAACGCCTCCTGCCCGGCGGCGGCGTCGAGCGAGGCCGTGGCTTCGACGAGGCGGACGCGGCGGCCGTCGGGGAGGATGAGGGACGCGGCGCCGCCCGGCGAGCCGCGGAACGAGACGTCGATGCGTTCGCCGGGGAGTGCGACCCAGGCGCCCCGGGGCTCGATGGAGCTCTCGATGATCGCGACCGCGCCGGCGGGGAGGGTCGGGGGCGGCGGCGGCAGGACGACGGTCCGGACCAGCTCTGCGGACTCGGTCGGGGTCTCGGCGGTGACGCGATAGACGCCGTCCGGCGGGACGGGGAGGAAGGCGAGGAACGCGCCGTTGGGCTGAACCGGGACGGGCGTGCCGTTGATGCGGAGCGTCGCGTCGCCGGTCCCGGTCGAGCCGAAAACGAAGGTGGAATCCCGGGTCGCGACGGTCACGCCCTCCTCTGGGTGAACGACGTCGAGTACGAGGGGCCCGATCCGACGCGGGATCTCGGGAAGCGCCGGCTCGACCTCGCCGGAGGGCGTCGGCCGGGCAGGCTCGGGGCGCTCGGTCGTGCATGCCGCGGCGAGTGCGACCATTGCCCCGGCGAGGATCGTCCGTTGGCGTCGCCACCCGACTTCGCCATTTCCGGTCCGACCGATCGAGTCCATCACGCGGCCCTCCCCCTCACCCGGCGCAGCAGCAGCCCCGAGACGGCTGCGACGAGGGTTGCGATCAGTGCCGCGTCCCATCGCAGCAGGACCACGCCGCCGACCGCGAACATCGCGCCGAAGATGAAGCCGATGCCGAACAGTGTGCTCCAGAGGTCGAGAGACAGGTCCTGCAGCGGTGCAACTCCCGTGCGCTCGCGCTGGCGTCGCCACCCCGGCCCGCCAGGCCTGGCGCGCAAATAGAAACGATCGAGCACCTCATCGGGCTCCGGCGCCGTGAGGAACATGACGAGGAGCCAGACGGCAGCGGTCCCGAACGCGGTGACGGCGAGGACGCCGCCGGTACCGTAATTGGCGATCGGTTCGGCGATCGCCGCGAGCGCGGTGAGTGGCGCGGCAAGCGGGCCGGCCCCGCTCCAGTCGATGGTCGGGAGGTAGAGGAAGAGCGCGATCGCGAGCCCGGCGACCATGCTGGCGATCTCCGCCCACGCGTTGATCCGCCACCAGAACCACCGCAGGATCAGCACGGCGCCTGGTCCGGTCCCGATCGCGATCATGAAGGTGAAGATCGTCCCGACGTCCTGCGCATTGAACGCGACCCACCCCGCAAGCCCCGTCAGCACGGCGGACGAGAGCCGGCCCACCCAGACCAGTTCGCGCTCGGACGCGCCGGTATGCACGAATCGCTGGTAGAGGTCGTTCGTGATGTAGCTGGCGCCCCAGTTTATCTGCGTCGAAACCGTCGACATGAACGCGGCAACGAGCGACGCCACGACCAGGCCGAGCATCCCGGCGGGGAGGTACTCGAGCATGAGACGCGGGTAGTTCGTCTCGGGGTCTCCGCCCGGGGCGAGCGAGTCCGGGTAGATGACGAGCGCGACCAACCCGACCAGCACCCACGGCCACGTGCGCACGACGTAGTTCAGGATGTTGAAGAACCACGTCGCCCGCTCCGCCTCCTTCTCGTCCCGGGACGCCGACAGACGCTGGATGAACTCGCCGCCGCCATCCGAGCGCCGGAACGCCCACCACTGGATCCCGATGTACGCCAGGAACGTCGTGACGGAGAGCTGCGCCACCTCGGCCAGGGGCAGGAACGCGAGCCGGTCCTCGAGTCCGCCCTCGACGAGCCCAGCTCTCAACGCCGCGAGCCCGCCCACGTCCGCGACCGCAATGATCGCGACGACGAGCGCCCCGAAGAGCGCGAGGAAGAACTGGAAGAAATCCGTCGCGACGACGCCCCACAATCCCGCGAGGCCAGCATAAACAAGCGTAAACACCACGATCGCGACGACGGCCCAGAGCTCGGGGTCGCCGGGGAGGTCGGGCGGAATGAACTCGCCGAAGCCGAGGGCTACGACGACCTTGCGCGCGGCGAGCATCGCGTAGCCCATCCCGATGACGTTGATCGGCACGGCGAAGATGAAGGCGCGAAGCGCACGCAGCACGGCCGCCGGGCGCCCGCCGTAGCGGATCTCGATCAGCTCGGCGTCGGTGATGACCTCGGCGCGGCGCCACAGCCGGGCGAAGACAAAGACGAGCAGGACGTGGCTGATGGCGAATGACCACCACTGCCAATTCCCCGCGACGCCCTGGCGCGCGACCAGGCCGGAGACGTAGAGCGGCGTGTCGATGCTGAAGGTGGTGGCGGCCATGGACGTCCCGGCGAGCCACCACGGGAGCGACCGGCCGGAGACGAAGAACTCCGCCATCGATCGCGAGCCACGCCGGGCAAGGTAGAGCCCCACGAGCAGGGAGGCGACGAGGTAGACGGCGACGACGATCCAGTCGATCAGACTCATGGGCGCCTCCGGCCTCGGGCGGGCACATCGCTTGCACGCGGGCCGGGGCACCGGCCGAACAGAGTGGGAGGGTTCATGTCACATCCCGTCGCGGGGTCCGTGCTGGACAACGTGTTCTATACCATCGGCTACGCTCTCGGCGAAGCGGAAGGCCGTCTTGCCGGGAAGGAGGCCCCGGAGTGGGGTGCCTGGTCCGGGCCCGCGGCGGAAGGAGAAGCCGATGGCGCCGTGGAATCCCCCGGAGTTTCGGCCGAAGCGACGTCGCCGGACAACGCACCCGCGGTCACCGGCGCTGCGGTCGGCGCAGCCGCCGGGGCGTGGCTCCTCGCCCGGATCCTGCGCCCCCGTCCCGTGAGCTGGCCGCGTGCGATCCTCGCGGGGCTCGCGGCCTCGGGCCTCGCCGCGGCGGCCGAGCTGCTCGAGCGTCGACTCCGGACCATCCCGCCCGAAACGCCGCCCTTGGACGTGCCCGTCCGCCTCTCGGCGGGAATCGCGGCGGCCGTCGCGTACGCCTCCCTGCTCTACCCTCGGCTTCCGGGCGAACCCGGAACGAGGGGGCTGATCTTCGGTGCGGTCGAAGCCGCCACGATGCCGGCCGGCGGCACGTTCGACCTCCTGCGACGCCTTTCGCCCCAGATCTCGATCCCGCTCGAAGCCTTCGTCCCCGTCATCGTCCCCGCGCGCGGCCCGATCTCCGCTTTCGCATTCGGGCTCGGGCTTGGTCTCTACCGCGACGGAGACAGGTAATCGGGCGGACAGAACGCGAATTCGGCGCGGCCGTCGCCGCTTTCCCGGTCCGGGACCGCCTCCGCGTCCGGCATCAGGGCGAAGACGGTCGCGCGGCCGGGGCCGAGCGTGTAAACCGCACAGAATGCTTCCGGGCGCCCGACCATCGCCGGGATCAGGTACCGGTTCGACTGCCCATCCAGCAGATCGAGCACGATGAAGCGGGCGCCGGCCCCCCGCGCCCCGCGAACGAGCTCCGCCGGCTCGGGGCTCCAAGGGTAAAGCCGCGCGTGCCGACCAGTCAATCCGAAGTACAACCTTGGCTTCCGCGTCAGCACGACGGCGTCCTCGGGCAGGTTGTCACGCGCCCACTCCACCACGGTGAAGTAATCCCGCCAGGGCGGCGAAAGGCACGGGTACTGTTCACCCAGGCGGTACGCGGTCACGCACGAGACTCCACGGCGGACGCCCGCGACGTGAGCGGGGAGCGCAAGGAGAACGATCGCAGAAATCACCGCCGCCTCCACCCCGTGCGGCCATGGCAGGCGCACGCGGCGGGCCACGGCCGCGAGGGCGTGCGCCCCGTACGCCAGGACGAGCGGGAGAACAGGGAGCAAGAAGCGTTCACCGGCCCAAACCGCCGGCCACACGTAGAGCAGGCCGATGTAGAGTGGCAGGAACAGCTCCGGCAATCCGGGCCTTCGCAGCCGTGAACCCCAACCGGCGAGCGCGAGAAGCGCGACACCAACCCCGAGCGCGCCGTACATGCCGCGGCCGTTCCCGACGAGCAGCATCGGCAAGTGAACGAGTGTGTACCGGCTGTTGTTGGCCCACATCCGTGAAACCAGCTCGGGCAGCCCGATCCGGCCGAGTTCGGGGCGGTAGGGGTCGGTCAACCAGAAATACTCGACGTAGGCCGCGCCTTCCACACCCCGGCCACGCAGCCACCACAGGGTGGCGAGCGGCAGGAACGCGGCGGCGAGTGCGGCCAAAGTCCGCCAGCGTCGGCCCTGGGCGAGCCACGTGGCAGCGGCCAGGACGAGGGGCAACCCGGCGGAGCGCGTGAAATAGGCGAAGACGGTCGCGGCGATGCCGATCGCCGCTCCGCCGCGCATGCCGGCCTCGAGGCGCGCGAACCCCCACAGGGCGACCATGGTGAGCAGCCAGAACGGCACGTCGGAGAGCACCCAGTGGCTCATGTCGACGATGGCGGGGCTCGCGGCCAGGAGTATACCGATTCCAATCGCGGTGCGACGTCCCCATTGCCGCTCGAGCCAGAGGTACGAGAACGCGACGGCCGCAGTCGACGTCGCCACGATCAGGAGTTTGAGGCCCACCCACGGTTTCAGGCCGAGGAGCATGGCGAGGGCGAGGAGCGCCGGGAACCCGGGTGGATAGAGTATGTGCGGCGGCGTCGCCGGATCCCAGAGTTCAATGTACCGGCCATGCTCGAGGATCGAGCGGGCGAGTGCGACGTAGGCGGCGTTGTCGCCGCCGGTGTGCGGCGTCGGATCGAACGCGGCGAGGGCGAGGAGCAGGTGGATGGCCGCGAGGGCGACGGGCGTGGTCCAGGCGCGGGCCCGGCCGTCGGCGGCGGGCACCGAATCGACGTCCGGTAACGGTTGCTGTGTTTGAGCCTTCATCTCGAGCGGAAACGTCAACGAACCTCCTCACCCGCCAACCATCGGGCTACCGCCTCCTGCATCAGGGGCTCCCCGCCCCACGCCGCGAGGACCGGGACGGCATCGGGCAGCTCGGCCGAGAGGCGCGGGTGGCCGAACAGCACGACGATCCCCGAGCCCGGCCCGGCGAGCGCCGTCGCCACGGCGTCGCGGGCGCCGGCGGAGATCCCGGGCCGTCCCTTCCACGCACGGATGTCGGCGTAGAGGGCGACGATCGTGGGCCGCTCCGCCGGCGCGACACCCGATTCGACGACCGTGACGCCGCGGGCGCGGAGCGTCTCGGTAAACGCGGTGCGCGGACCCGGCGGGTAGGGCCCGCCGACGTCGTCGTCGACGGTGACCACGCGGACCTCGGGCGCCGGGAGCCGCGGCGCACCCCGCACGGCGACGAGCGATCTGGCGGCGATCTCGAGCGACCATGCGCGGTCGTCGGGCGCGCCCCACGGCTCGCGGCGCCGGCCGTCCACGGGCGCCGTCTGCGAGTCCAAGAGCGCCACCGCGGCGTCCGTGCGCGCCGCCGCCTCCTCGATCCGTCGGATCGCGTCCTCGGCCCGCGAGTCGGGGATCTCGCGCCCGACCGCGCCAGCGACGGCTTCGGCCACGAGCCGGACGTCGGCGGGATAGAGGAGCGCGTCGCATCCCGCCGCGACGGCCCTCACCGCCGCCGTCGCCTCGCCGTGCCCGGACTCGAGCACGCCCTCCATGATCATCGCGTCGGTCACGACGATCCCGTCGAATCCCAGCCCGCCGCGGAGCAGGCCGCCGAGGATCGCGGGCGACAGCGTCGCGGCGAGGCCCGAAGAGTCGAGCGCCGGGAAGGCGACGTGCGCCGTCATCACAGAGGCGACGCCCGCCTCCACCGCGGCGCGGAACGGCATGAGGTCGGTCTCGAGCGCCGCCCGGTCCGCGTCGACGCGGGGCAGCTCGACGTGCGAATCCGCCGTGGTGCGGCCGTGACCCGGGAAATGCTTCACGCACGCGAGCGCGCCCGCGGCCTGACATCCGTCGACCCAGGCGACGACGTGCTCCGAGACCCGCCCGGGGTCCGCACCGAACGCCCGCGTCCCCACGATCGGGTTGCGCGGCTCGATGTCGAGGTCCGCGACGGGCGCGAAGACCCAGTTCACGCCCAGCGCCAGCGCCTCGCGGGCGGTGAGTTCCCCGGCGCGACGCGTCGTCTCGAGGTCGTCGAGCGTACCGATCGCGGCGAGGGGCGGGAGCGGCGTCGCGCCCCGGAACTGCTGCCCCGCGCCGCGCTCCAGGTCAGCGCCGATCAGGAGCGGCCGCCCCGCGCGTCGCCGGAGCGACGTCGTCAGCTCCCTCACCGCGCCCGCCTCGCCGCCGAAGAGGATGAACCCGCCCGCGCCCAGCTCGAGCGCGACGTCGATCGTCTCGGCCTGGTGGTCGAATCCCGAATCGTCGCGCCAGCGGAGCGCCGGGAAGAGGAGTCGTCCGATCTCCACCTATCCCCCCGGAGTGTAGGAGCCCAGAATGCGCGGACCGGCCGCGCCGGTCGCCTCCGGCACATTGCCGGGCACGCGGGTCACGTGCGCCCACGCCAGCGCCGCGAAGGCCACGGCTTCCTTCGCGTCCGGGTCGATCCCCAAGGCGTCGCCTCCACGAACCGGCACGGGCGCGAGCCGCGCCTCGATCATCTCCTTGAGGACCGCATTGTGCGCGCCGCCGCCGGTGAGCACAACCTCGTCGATCGGCCGCGGCGCGACCCATCGGTCGATCGCGCCGGCGATGCTCTCGGCCGTGAGCGCCGTGAGCGTGGCGACGAGATCCGCCCAGTCCTCGACGCTTTCCGGACGCTCCCGGCGCACCAGCGCCTCGACGAAAGGGCGGCCGAAGACCTCTCGGCCGGTAGACTTCGGCGGCGGGCGGTCGAAGAACGGATTCGCGAGGAGTTCGGCCAGCAGCTCCTCACGGACCTTGCCGCGGCGCGCCCACGCACCGTCGCGGTCGTACGTCTCGAGTCCGCCGGTCGCCAGTGCGACGGCGGCGTCGATCAGCGCGTTCCCGGGGCCCGTGTCGAACGCGAGGATCGGCGCCGGGTCGCCGCGCGGCGGGATCCACGTCAGGTTGGCCATCCCGCCGATGTTCTGGAGGATACGGCTTCGGCCGGGCACCGCGAAGAGCACGCGGTCCACCCACGGCACCAGCGGCGCGCCCTCGCCCCCCGCGGCGACGTCGCGCACGCGGAAATCGCTCACCACCGAGATCCCGGTACGTTCGGCGATCGTCGCGGCGTCGCCGAGCTGGAGCGTAGCGCCCCGGCGGTCGGGCCCGGGCGGCTCGTGCCACACGGTCTGGCCGTGCGAGCCGATCAGGTCGACCGACTCGGGCGCGACCCCGGCCTCCTCGCAGACGCGGAGCGCCGCTTCCGCCAGCCACTCGCCCAGGTCGGCGTGCAGCCGGCAGAGAACGGCGGCGGTGCCGTCGACGATGGCGCGGTGGATCCGGTCCCGGCGCTCGTCGTCGTACGGGACGGTGACGAACGCGTCGAGGGACCAGCACAGGTCAGACACATCGCCCTCGAAGGAGACGAGCGCGGCGTCGATCCCATCGAGCGACGTGCCCGACATCAAGCCGATCACGCGCACGGGCCGGCCTCCCGCTGGTGGACGTCCCGGTGGCGCGGCGACTCGGGACCCGCGCGAACGACGTCGCCTCTCATCCGGCGCCCAGCTCCCCGACGACGCGGCTGATCACGCCGCCCGCCTCATCCAGCCGGCGCCTGGCCTCCTCACGGTCGACGCCGAGCCGACCCATGACGATAGCGGTCTTCACGTGTCCGTTCGCCCGATCCAGGAGCGCGGCGGCGTCGGGACGGCCGACGCCCAGCGTTTCCATGAGGATCCGCTCGCCCCGGTCGCGCAGCTTCTGGCAGGTGACCTGCAGGTCCACCATGAGATTGCCGTAGACCTTGCCCAGCTTGACCATTGCGGCGGTGCTGATCGTGTTCAGCACCATCTTGGTCGCGGTCCCGGCCTTCATACGCGTGGACCCGGTGATGACCTCGGGCCCGACGAGCGGCGCGATGACGACGTCGTGCGTGCGGATCAGCTCCTCCGACGGGTAGGTGCACAGGAGGAATCCGGTGCGCGCGCCGCGCTCCCGGGCCCGGCGCAGCGCGCCGTGGACGAACGGCGTCGTCCCCGACGTCGCGATCCCGAGCACGAAGTCGGCGGGGCCGACGCCCTTCTCGTCCATCGCGGCGGCGCCGTCCTCGGGGTGGTCCTCCGCGCCCTCCTGCGCCCGGACCAGCGCGGCGTACCCGCCGGCGATGACTCCCTGCACCATCTCCGGATCGGTCCGGTAGGTCGGCGGCATCTCCGCGGCGTCGAGCACGCCGAGCCGCCCCGACGTCCCCGCGCCGACGTAGATCAATCGCCCGCCGCGGCGGAACGAATCCACGACCAGGTCGATCGCCCTGGCGATCTGCTGGCGCTCCTCCCCCACCGCCTGCGCGACCATCCGGTCTTCGGCGTTGATCAGATCCACGATCGCGATGGTCGACAGCTCGTCGATTCGTGCGCTTCGCGGATTCCGTTGTTCGGTCAGACGCGGGTCCAGAGGCGCCCTGTTCCCACCTGTCATGTTCGCGACGATCCGGGTAGATTCGTGGTACAACGTAAGGTCGCCGCGGCGCGGGGGCTAGTTTGGGGCCCGTCGGCGCGGCGGGGTCGCGGTCCGAGGTCGCCGGCCTTCGGCCGGCGGGGGCGGCCGCCCGACGGCGGCGGGGAGCGGCGCCGCTCGCGCGGCGCGGGAGGCGGCCGGCCGCTGCGCGGCCGGCGGGAACCGGCGGCCTGGCGGCCGCGGGTGGCGGCGCCTGCGGCGCCGCGGGGGAGCCGCCTTCGGCGGCGGGTGGGGCCGCG
>CALBZE010000014.1 GCA_937889645.1 uncultured bacterium | reverse complement strand
AGAGCGCCGAGCGGATGGCGAAGGAGAACGGGATCACCCGCGAGGCGCAGGACCGCTGGGCGCTGCGCTCGCACCGGCTGGCGGCCGAGGGGACGGCCGACGGGCGGCTCACGCGGGAGATCGTGCCGATGTACATCCCGCCGACCTACGAGGAGGTGGTCGATCGGGACAACGGGATCCGGACCGACACGAGCCTGGAGAAGCTGGCGACGCTCCCGCCGGTCTTCGACCGTCGGTACGGCACAGTCACCGCCGGCAACTCCTCGCCGCTCACCGACGGCGCCTCGGCCGTGCTTCTGATGAGTGAGGAGAAGGCGAAGGCGCTCGGATACGAGCCGCTCGGCTACATCCGCAGCTACGCGTTCGCCGCGCTGTCGCCGAGCGCGCAGCTGCTCCAGGGCCCGGCCTACGCGGCGCCGATCGCGCTCGATCGGGCCGGCGTCACCATGAAGGACATCGAGCTCTGGGAGATCCACGAAGCGTTCGCGGCCCAGGTCCTCTCCAACTTCCAGGCGCTCGACTCGAACGAGTTCGCGCGGCGCGAGCTCGGCCGCAGCGCGAAGGTGGGGCTGATCGACGAGGACCGAATCAACGTGATGGGCGGCAGCATCGCGATCGGCCACCCGTTCGGCGCGACGGGCGGGCGCCTGACCGTGACGCTGCTGAACGAAATGAAGCGCCGCGGTCTCGGCCTCGGGCTGATCACCGTTTGCGCCGCGGGCGCGATGGGCTTCGCGATGGTGCTGGAACGGGCTTGAACCCGACTCGGCTCAGGCGGGGTCAGACGATCCCGGCGGCTCGGCCGCGGGGTCCGGCGATTCCGCCTGCTCTACCCGGGAGTGCGCCGGTTCCGCCTGCTCCGTCGGCGCGCGGCGCTTCCTCGCGCCCGCCGCCCCTCCGACCCGGCCGACCTTGCCCCGGACCGCGAGGCGCAGCACGCGCCAGCCCGTGAGCGCGCGCTGGGGCGCGGTGTCCCGCTCCCACATCCCGTTCTCCCGCTGGGTGACGGCGAGGAGTCCGGCGCCGCGGCGGATCGCCGCATCGATCTCGGGCGTGCCGAACCCCGCATCGACCGCGGCGAGCAGCACCTCGAGGATCGCGATCGCGTCCAACTCCGGCCAACTCCCATCCGCGCGCTGCGTCTGTACCAGCCGCGCGAGCATCTGCGCGATCACCTCGCGCGCCTCGGTCAGCGCGTGCGCTTCGACCAGCGCCAGCAGGATGGCCGGGATCGCCTCGATCGGCACCAACGGCGACTCGCCGCTCGCCTCGTGCTCCAGCAGTCGTCGCAGCCCGTCCAGGTGCAGCCACGAATCCGGGCCGTGGTCGCCCCACCGCAGGCACGCGCGCAGGGCGAGGCACGACGCGGCGAGCTGTGCCGCGGGGCCGGTCGGGTAATGGGCGCCGTTCGACAGCACCAGCTCCTCACCCGGCGCCAGCGGCGGCTCGGGTCGGAAGAACCCGGCAAGTGAGTGGTGGCAGAAACCGAGGGCGTGTCGTTCGGGGGTGCAGCCGGCGCCGAACCGCCCGGGGCCGCCGCGGAGACGTCGCAACCAATCGACCCCGCTTCGGGCCGCGCGCTCGACGCTCTTGGTCACCCGGCGCCCGGCGAGTTCCGCCAGGAGCAGCAGCGACTCGGCCGTCGGCACCAGGGCGCCGTGCCAGCTCCCGTCGTCGTCCTGCGCCTCGACGATCCCGGCGACCAGCTCCCGGGCGAGCCGTTGGTCGTCGACGCCGGACCGACGCGCTTCTCGGCGCGCCAGCAGCGCCTCCGGCCCGGCGGAGTCAATGAACACGGACTCCAGGCGCTCGAGCGCGCGCTCCAGCGTGAGCGGCGTCACCCCCGGACTCACCCAGCTCGTCATGACCTACAGGTCGTTGCGCGACGAGTCGGTCCTTGTCAGGAACCGGTCTCGTGCGGCGTTTTCTCTTCGGGTACGATGCTCCTCGTACTTCCCGTTCACCGCGACCTCCGGGACCGGCACGGAACGTGCTCGACACGGCTCGCGCCCGCTCCCTCGGGTCGATCCTCCAACTGCAGCGCGGGAGGGCCTATACGCACCTTGGGTGTCAGCCTGCTGGCGGTCGTTGCCGTCGCCGTGAGCGTGCTGCTTTCCCGGCAGCGCCAGGAAAGAGTGAACACCAGGGAGATCCCTGCAGGCGAGAGCCAGCCGCTTCGCCGCTCACTCGACGCGATTCGCACCGCGGGGCTGTAAGACCGCACACGGTCTCGGCATGCGTGGCGTACACGTCCCTGTGCGGGACGCGTACGCCACGTTCTGTTTGCTCCGTGCACATCGCCGGCGCGACCCGCCGGCCGACGGATCCGATCCCGCGTTGGGGCGCTGGATGACCTTCCGGCTCTGGTCGATGCAGGAGAGGACGGGTAGGAGGTCCCGGCCGCTGCGTCGCTGCCGGAGGAGATCGACGCCGACGGCCGCGCCGCGCCGGGCACGGCGGGGACCCGGCGCCGCGCGGGTGCGCGCGCATCGCTACTCGAAGTGTGCGCGATTCTTCTCGATGTAGTCGCTCCACTCCGGCGGCACGTCCGTGTCCGGGAAGATCGCGGTGACCGGGCACTCGGGTTCGCACGCGCCGCAGTCGATGCACTCGTCCGGGTGGATATAATACTGGTCCTCGCCCTCGTAGATGCAGTCCACCGGGCAAACCTCGACGCAGCTCGCGTCCTTGGTGCCGATGCAGGGCTCGGTAATCACATACGGCATTGCTGGATAGCCTCCCGCCGGATTCTTCTCGCCTACGATTGTGGGAAAGCGCAAGGAAACTGCAACCGCCCCGCACGGGTCGCAAGGGGGGCGGGGTGATGCGGGCGACGCGCGCTCAGGTCACCATCGCCGCCCCGCTCGGCGCCCGCCCCGCTCACCCCCGCACGCCGGGCCGGCGCTCGTCGGATGCGCCCAGGAACCGCGCTTCGAAGGTCTCGCACCAGCGCTCGAGCCGCCGCGCGAGCGTCGGGTCGGTACGCGCGGCGATGGGGAGGTAGACGTCGCACGTCTCGGCGTGGAGCTGCGTCCAGCGCGACCGGTCGGTGAGGTGGAGGTGGCGGACGTGGTCGAGCCGTTCGGCCAGCGCGACCAACCGCGCCGCGTCGGACGCGACGACGAGGCGTTCGAGGAGCAGCTCGCCGTCCCGGTCGGGAATCGGCACCTCCTCCAGGATCTCGGCGCACGCCGGGTCGAGCGCCGGATCGCCCGGCACGGGCGCGGCCAGCTCGGGCTGGAGCGTCTCGGCGAGCGCGGCGGCGGAGAGGACCGCGGCATCGACGACGCCGACGTCCTCGAGCAGGATCAGGACCGTGCGGCCGGGGTGCAGGTACGCGGGGTCGTGATCGTCGTCGAGCTTCGCGACACGCACGGCGAAGGCTGCGCCGAGCGCGGCCTCGATGGACCGGACGCCATGCTCCGGGATCCCGGCCTGGATGGCCGTCGAGAGGACGCGGCCCATCATCGCCGCGGCGCGGCCGGTGACGTTCACGACTCGCGAGGCGCCCATACCACGTCCTCGACGCCGGCCCGCACGTTGGCCAGGCGCGCGAACGCGAAGAGGAGATCGGACAGGCGGTTCAGGTACACCATGATCCCGGGGTCGACGTCCTCGGTCTCCGCGAGCTCGACGACGCGCCGTTCCGCGCGCCGGCACACCGTGCGCGCCACGTGCAGCGCGGCGGACGCCGGCACGCCGCCGGGGAGGATGAACGCGCGCAACGGTGGCGCCTCCGCCATCGCCTCGTCGATCCATTGCTCGAAGACGGCGACGCGCTCGTGCGGGAGCGCCGGCAGCGTCGGCTGGCGACGCCCGGGGCGCGCCGGGGGCGTGGCCAGGTGCGCGCCGATCGCGAACAGGTCGGGCTGGACCGAGACGAGCCGCTCGCGGATCGTCGGGTCGTCGTTCACGCTCGCCGCCCACCCGACGACGGCGTTCAGCTCGTCGACGTCGCCGTAGGCCTCGACCCTCGGCGAGGATTTGGGGACGCGGCCGCCGCCGAAGAGCGAGGTCTGTCCCTTGTCGCCCGTACGCGTGTAGATCTTCATGGCGTCATGATACGTCGACGGACGCCGCGTTGACAAACGGTTGCCAGTACCCCGGCGAGACGGGGACGTAGACGACGTCGGGCGGCGCCTCCGACCCTTCGACGACGTAATACGTTACGCCTTCGTAGCGACCCATCTCCTTGAACTCGCGCATCAGGGTCGGCTCGGGCCGGCCCGTCGCCTGATACGGCCGGCCGCCGACGAGGAGCGGCTGGCCGCGGCGGTACCAATCGTAGCGGGTCAGGTCGTAGTAGATCTCGGGCGGGACGCCGTTGCGCGTGTCGGGCGCGGCCGAGGACTGTTCCCGCGCCTCCTCTTCCAGCGCATGCTCCTCGGCCGTCTGGACGAACTCCCGACGGCCGTCGGGTCCGCAGGCGACGAGCATCGCGAGGACCACGCACGGGAGTGTCGAGACGAGCGCGACCGGATGACGCGGCTTCATGGCCACGAACGCGTGCAACGCGCGTGCCCCGCGGGGTGCAGCGGGGCACGTGCGCCAGGCGTCTCGGGGCGCGCGTCCGCGCCCGTGCGCTCCCGGTCCTCAGAGCGCGGCGTCGAAGTACAGGTGGAGCTTCCAGCCGACGGGGTCGCGGAGCGCGCGCGCCAGGTCGGCCCGGAGCAGCCCGTCGAGGAAGCTCACGCCGATCCCGGCGGAATGGATCGCCCGGTCCCCGTCGAAGAACGCGTCGTCGCCCGCCCAGCCGATGTCGGTGAAAAGGGCGACGCGCGCGGCGGGGAACGCGGTCGCGACCTCTGCGCGCCCGCGGGCGAACCTCGTCCCGCGCAGGGTCAGCGGGTCGTACCCGCGGACGCTGGACGTCGAACCGACGAACCAGTGCGCCTGCGCGGGCAGCGTTCCGAAGGAGGTGCCGGCGGCGCCCTCGAGCGACCCGACCAGCGGCCCGACGAACGGGAAGTCGACGCGCGCGAGGAGGGACGGGCGGGCGTAGCGGAAGGTGCCGGTCGCGCCGTCGATTGCCAGCTCCGTGCTCCAGCGGAACCCCGTGGGGTCGAGGCCGCGCGCGAGGCGCACGGCCAGGCGCCCGCCGAAGAGGTCGGCCTCGTCCGCGAGGAAGTCGTCGCGGAATCGGACGCCGTCGTCGACCAGACGGCGCAGGCTGAAGTCCGTGTGCGAGGGCGCGGGCGATTGATGCTCGGCGTAGAGCCGCCAGTCGACGCGCAGAATGCCGTCCGCCGCGCGTCGCCCGGTCAGTTCGACGCCGTACGCGCGGTAGTAGTCGCCGTTGTCGCGGCCGAAAAAGAGGGCGTCGACCGAGTTCGTGATCCCGAACGGCCGCGCGTCCGGCTCGACGGCGGCAAGACGATTGTAACCGGCCAGACGGAGGCGCTGGCCGAACGCCTCGCGGCCGATCCCGAGCTCCCCGCGGGGTTCCAGGTCGGCCACGCCGATCCTCGCGGTCAGGTCCGCGTCGAACGCGCCGATCCCGGCTTCGACGCGCGCCCCCACGGATAGCCCTTCCACGCGGTTGTACCGCACCAGCCCCGGCCGGCCGAAGCCCCAGTACAGGCGCGGCCGCAGACCTTCGTCGGGCGGGCCCGGGAGGTCCTTCAGGAGTGAGCGGATCTCCTCCAGCTCCGCCGCGCCGGCGAGCACTTCGCCTTCCTTGAAGATCGAGTGCGGCAGCAGCTCGCTCGCGACGAGAGAGGCCGTGTCGTCCGGGATGACGACGTGCACGCGCTGACAGCGTCCGCCCCGGCACACGCAGCGGTCGCCGCGACACTTGCGCGGCGCGCCTGCGATGTCCGATTCGACCGGCGGCAGCCCGGTCGCGTCGCCTTCGACGCGGTAATCGCTGTACGTCCGCTCGAACCGGATCGGCATGTTCAGCAGCGGGCCGACACGCACCTCGCCCTCGAACGCGATCAGCCGGGGCAGCCACCAGCGCATCTCCCACAGGCCGTATTCGATCGCGATGTACTGCACCTCGATCTGGATCGGCCTGAAGATCTTCGGGATTTCGTCCACATCTTCGGCATCGTCCTCGTCGACGAGTGCGATGTCGCGTTCCAGGTCGAAGGCACGGGCGAGGCGGAAATAGGCCTGGACGACCGCGTGGGTCTCGGCATCGAGCCGGAGCGCGCCGCGGAGCAGGCGCGGGTCCGCGCGGCGCGGGATCAGCCGCAGTTCGAGGATCCGGATCGACCGGCCGTCCGGCAGGCGGATCACCGTCGTGTCGCCCGCCGCGAAGCGGTAGTCCCACTCGCTCCCGTCGGCGAGCGGGTGGATGATGAACTCGCCGTCGCCGAGGCTCATCATCCGGTCGTCGCGTGGGTCGTAGACCAGGTGGGGGAGATACGCGTCCAGGTCGTCGGGGACGCGCGCGTCAGGCAGGGCGATGGGGACGACCTCGCGCGCCGCGAGCGCCTCGATGACCGGCGTCGAGAGATGGTTCCACCGGATGCGTCCGGCGGCCTCGCGCCGGTAGAGGACGCGGTCGCGGCGGAAGGCGCGGATCCCGGCCGAGATGTGCTCGCGCACGACGGCTTCGTAGCTCGTGATGGCGCGATCCACGCTGTCGCGCCGGATCCGCGCCCGCTCGACCATGTGTCGGGCGTCCGGGTCGAGATACGCCGTGGCGAGGGTGGCGGAATCGGGCGGAGGGCGCGACGTGTCCTGCACCGCCGTGATGCTGTCCGGGCGCGGATCGCCCGGGACGTTGACGTGGATCTGGACCTGGAAGGTCAGAGCTGCCGCGATGACGGCCCACATGGTCGGAGCTCGGGGCGGAGTTGAACGACGATTCCGGATCCTGGTCTACGCACGCCGCGCCGTCGAGGTTTCACTGGTTACTCGCGACCGGCCGGCTTATCTTGCCGAAGTCGGGCCGGCCTATAATGCGCATCTCGACCCCGACCCCGGGAGGCACCCATGCTGGACGAGCGACTCGCGGCCGAAGTCAATCGCCTCTACTGGGAAACCGACGCCTCCGTGGGCGAGATCGCGAACCGGTTGGGCCTTTCCCGCCGCGCGCTTTACGACGCGCTGCGCGGCCTCCCGGCCGGATCGACGTGCACCGCATGCGGCGCCGGGCTCGTGTACACCAACCGTTCGCGGCGAGACGCGGGCCAGGCGACGTGCCCGGATTGCGGGCTGGCGGCCGACGGGGCAGCGACCCCGGTGCATCCGGCGAACGAGCCCGCGGTGCCCGTTCGCGGGGAGGCGCGGTCGGCCGACGCTCCCGCCGAATCCTTCGACACCGCGGCACCCGCGCGCACGGAAGAGCGGCCCCAGCCAGAAGACCTCTCCTGGGCCGAGCCGGACGCCACGGTCGAGCAGGAGTGGGACGCCGGCCGCCTCGCGCCGATCCCCGCGGACGCGTCCTACCGGCTGGATCGGGCGCTGATTATCGGCGGCGCGGCGCTGCTGGGCATTGCCGTGGGCGCGATCGCCATGCTCCTGGCGCGGCGGCGCTAGACCGGGCGCGGTGCGAAAGCTCTCGGAGGCAGTCCCGCCGACCAAGTCGCACGATCACGCCCGTGCCGGCGTCGGCCGACCAAGTCGCACGATCATGCCCGTGCCGGCGTCGTCGGCTCACTCGCGCACGGGTCGGCTACGGGGCCGGACTTCCGGCCTGCTCTCCCCGATGGTCTCCTGCCTTCCCTGCCGCATTGTGGGGATCCTGGCGACGTGATCCTCAGTACATGCGACGGCTGCGACGGATCGCCGGCGGCAGATACCGTCGGGAGTACTCGAGGTCCTCGTAGAGGTATCCCTCGTCGTATCGCCGCGGGCGGCCGGAGGGGCGTCGGCCGAGACGGCGCGCGCGTTCGATCGCGCGACGCTCGATCGCGTAACTGCGCGCGAAGGCGCCCTCGTAGCGGCCGTAGCGGGCATCGTATTCGGGACCGCGGTAGTCGTAGCGCATGCGGTCGAAGCGGGCCATAATCTCCTGGACGGGTGTGGGTTCGGGTTGCGTCACGGCGCCGTGAGGTGCAAGGGGTGGACCGGTGGGCCGGCGGCTGCGCCGCCGGCGGGGGCGGCGCGCCGGTGGCGCGCGG
>CALBZE010000013.1 GCA_937889645.1 uncultured bacterium | reverse complement strand
CAAGAAGATCAGCTCGATGAAGGACCTGCTGCCGATCCTGGAGAAGGTGGCGCAGGCGGGTCGTCCGCTGCTGGTCATCGCGGAGGATGTCGAGGGCGAGGCGCTGGCCACGCTGGTGGTCAACAAGCTGCGCGGCACGCTGAAGGTCTGCGCGGTCAAGGCGCCCGGCTTCGGTGACCGCCGCAAGGCGATGCTGCAGGACATCGCGATCCTGACGGGCGGCCAGGTGATCAGCGAGGAGGTCGGCTTCAAGCTCGAGAACGCGGTTCTCTCGGACCTCGGCCGTGCGAAGCGGATCGTGGTGGACAAGGACAACACGACGATCGTCGACGGCGCGGGCGATCCGGAGAAGATCAAGGGCCGGATCGAGGAGATCCGTGTCTCGATCGACAAGAGCACCTCGGATTACGACCGCGAGAAGCTGCAGGAGCGGCTGGCGAAGCTGGCCGGCGGCGTGGCGGTGATCCACGTCGGTGCGGCGACCGAGACGGAGATGAAGGAGAAGAAGGCGCGGGTCGAGGACGCGCTGCACGCGACGCGTGCGGCGGTCGAGGAGGGGATCGTCCCCGGCGGCGGCGTCGCGCTGCTGCGTGCGCAGGCCAAGCTCCGCGACTTCAAGGTTGAGGATCCGGAGGAGCAGATCGGCGTGGACATCATCCGTCGCGCGATCGAGGAGCCTCTGCGTCAGATCGCGGCGAACGCTGGCGTCGAGGGCTCGATCGTGGTCGAGCGCGTCCGGGAGTCGAAGGACGTGAACTTCGGCTACAACGCGCAGACGGACACGTACGAGGACCTGGTCGAGGCCGGCGTGATCGACCCGACCAAGGTGACGCGTACGGCGCTGCAGAACGCCGCCTCCATCGCGAGCCTGCTCCTCACCACGGAGTGCGTGGTGGTGGAGAAGCCGGAGGAGGAGAAGTCGCCGGCGATGCCGGGCGGCATGGGCGGGATGTACTGATCGCCCGCAACGTCCGGACGGGAAACGGGGGCCAGTGGCCCCCGTTTTGTTTTGGGGCGGCGCCTCTCGGGCGGGCGGTCACCGGGGACCGCCCGTCACCGGGGGAGGCGACCCGCGGCCTGGCGGTTGCCGCTACGGGCAGCGGTTGACCCTGCGCCGAACTCTCGGGTATATTGAAAGTTGGCAACCAGCGGACGAGAAGCGAATGGCGAACCGGCGAACCACGACGGATGCGACGACGTACCCGCTCTCGCGGAGGGGCGGTGCGCGTGTGTTCGGCCGGTGACCCGACACGCGGATCCATCGGATGAGCGCACGGCCTCTCGTTGAGCGAGGGGCCGTTCGTTTTTCGCGCTTGCGGCGCTCCGGCGGCCCGATAAAATGAGGGCGCCGGACGTACACCACTGAACGGAACCAGGGATATGAACGTAACGGCGGAACGGATCCGGATCACCCTGCCGGACGGGAAAGAGCTCGAGATGCCGCGGGGCGCCACGCCCCTGGAGATCGCCGAGCAGGTCGGACCGAGGCTCGCGAAGGCGGCGCTGGTGGCGAAAGTCGACGGCCGGATCGTGGACCTGACCCGGCCGATCGAGCACGACGCGTCGGTGGAGATCATCACGGAAAAGAGTCCGGAGGCGCTAGAGGTCCTCCGCCACTCCGCCGCGCACATCCTCGCCACGGCGGTGCGACAGGTGCGTCCGGATGCGAAGATCGGCTTCGGCCCGGCGATCGAGCACGGTTTCTATTACGACTTCGAGGTGGCCGAGCCGTTCACGCCGGACGAGCTCGCCGTGATCGAGGAGCGGATGAAGGAGGTCGTCCGCTGCAACGATCCGTTCGAGCGCAAGGTCGTGACGAAGGAGGAAGCGCGGGAGCTGTTCGCGGACGACCCGCTCAAGCTCGAGCGGCTCGAGGAGTTCGGCGAGGACGAGATCATCACGGTGTACCGGAACGGGCCGTTCCTGGACCTGTGCCGCGGGCCGCACCTGCCGTCGACCGGCTACCTGAAGCACTTCAAGCTGCTCTCGACGGCCGGCGCGTACTGGCGCGGGGACGAGAAGCGGCAGATGCTGCAGCGCATCTACGGGACGGCGTGGTTCACGGAGAAGGATCTCAACGAGTACCTCGAGCGCCTCGAGGAGGCGCGGCGTCGTGACCACCGGAGGCTCGGTCGCGAGCTCGGGATCTTCAGCGTGCACCAGGAGGCCGGGCCTGGGCTGATCCACTGGCACCCGAAGGGTGGGCTGATCCGGCACACGATCGAGGAGTTCCTGAAGAAGACGCTGCTCGAGAACGGCTACGACCTGGTCTACACGCCGCACGTGGCGAGCGAGGAGCTGTATCGGATCAGCGGGCACCTCGCGACGTTCACGGAGAACATGTTCCCGGCGATGGAGGGGGAGGACGGGCGCTTCCGCCTCAAGCCGATGAACTGCCCGAACCACATCATGATCTTCCGCTCGGAGACCCGGTCGTACCGCGACCTCCCGATCCGCTACGCGGAGCTCGGGACCTGCTACCGATACGAGCGGAGCGGCGTGCTGCACGGGATGATGCGCGTGCGAGGCTTCACCCAGGACGACGCGCACATCTTCTGCACGCCGGACCAGATCGGCGACGAGTTCGACCGACTCCTCGACCTCGTCGACCAGATGATGGTGACGTTCGGGTACGAGTACCACGTGTTCCTGTCGACGCGGCCGGAGAAGGCGATCGGCGATCCGGCGGTCTACGACGCGGCGACGGAGGAGCTGCGCAAGGTGCTCGAGCGGCGCGGCATGGAATACAGGGTCGACGAGGGCGGCGGCGCGTTCTACGGCCCGAAGCTCGACATCATGCTGGTCGACGCCCTCGGCCGCGAATGGCAGGGCCCGACGCTCCAGCTCGACTTCAACCTGCCCGAGCGCTTCGAGCTCGAATACATCGGCCCCGACAACCGGCCGCACCGGCCGGTCATGATCCACCGGACGCTGCTGGGGTCGATGGAGCGGTTCATCGGCGGGCTGATCGAGCACTACGGCGGCGCGTTCCCGGTCTGGCTCGCGCCGGAGCAGGTGCGCGTGCTCCCGATCACGGATGCGGTCAGGGACGACGCCGCGGCGCTGGTGCGGGAAATGAAGGCGGCCGGCCTGCGGGCGACGCTGGACGATCGCGCGGAGACGCTCGGCTACCGGATCCGGGATGCCGAGACGCAGAAGATCCCGTACATGGCCGTGGTCGGCGAGCGCGAGGCCGCGGCGGGCACGGTCGCCGTGCGGCGGCGCGGGGCGGGGAACAAGCAGGAGATCCTGCCGCGCCCGGAGTTCATCGAACGCGTCCGCCGGGAGGCCGAGACCCGCGCGCTCACTTGACACCGCGTCGCGCGGCGTCTAGTTTTCGACGGTCAATTCGGGAAGTGGGAGGCCGTACCGGTGCCTCCCCACCCTTCGGTCCGCGTTCGCGGTATCGCCGGGTCTGGAATCGAGTGCTCGTCGTCCTGTGGGGCGACGTGTCTCTACGTGACTGGAACGGGCCCGTCGACGCGGGTCCGTTTTTCGTTGTCCTCAACAGGGAGGCGTGGCCATAACGAACGAGAAGAGGGTCCGGGTCAACCGGCAGATCCGAATCAGTCCGGTCCGGGTCATCGATCCCGACGGCGTGCAGCTCGGGATCATGCCCATTGAACAGGCGCTGGCCGCTGCGGAGGAGCGTGGTCTGGATCTGGTCGAGGTGGCGCCGAACGCGCGTCCGCCGGTGTGCCGGATCATGGACTACGGGAAGTACAAGTACGAGGAGGCGCGCAAGGCGCGGCTCGCGCGGAAGAAGCAGCACCAGGTGCACGTCAAGGAAGTGAAGTTCCGGCCGGGGATCGAGGCCCACGACTTCGAGTTCAAAGTCCGCCACGCGCGACGCTTCCTGCAAGAGGGCGACAAGGTGAAGGCGACGATGATGTTCCGAGGTCGGCAGATGGCGCACCCGGAGCTGGGTCGCGAGGTGCTCGATCGGGTCGCTCAGGCGGTCGAGGATGTCGGCAAGGTCGAGAGCGAGCCGACCATGGAAGGTCGCAACATGACGATGATCCTGGCCCCGCGGCGCTGAGGACGCGGGGTCGAGAGGAGGCAGGCATGCCGAAGATGAAGACGAACAAGAGCACCGCGAAGCGGTTCCGGCTGACGGGGAGCGGGAAGCTTCGGCGGCGGCGGGCCAACAAGAGTCACATCCTGACGAAGAAGGCGTCGAAGCGGAAGCGGCGGCTGGCGCAGGCGACGCTGGTTTCGCACGCGGACACGGCGCGGATGAAGCGGTTGCTGCCGGGGGGGTGATAGATGGCACGTGCGACGAATGCCGTTGCGCGGCACCGTAAGAAGAAACGGTACCTGCGTGCGGCGAAGGGATACTGGGGCGCCCGGTCGAAGCTTTGGCGGATTGCGAAGAACGCGGTCGAGCGCGGCTGGGTCTACTCGTACCGTGACCGCAAGCAGCGCAAGCGCGAGTTCCGGCGGCTGTGGATCACGCGGATCAACGCGGCGGCGCGGCTGCACGACATGAGCTACTCGCGCTTCATGAACGGGCTGAAGCAGGCGGGGATCGAGATCAACCGGAAGGTCCTGGCCGACCTGGCGGTGCGTGACCCGCAGGCGTTCGCGCAGCTCGTGGAGCGGGCCCGCGTCGGGCAGAAGTAGCGAGCGGTGAGCGACGGGCGCGGTTCGTTCCGGCGCCCGTCGTTTGCCAGAACGTTAGTTCGGATTCCTCGGCGATCCTCTGTGCCTCGGTCTTGACGTAGACCGAGGTGCAGAGGATCGTTTCAAAGGTCGACGGATGAGCAACGATCTGATCCGGGAGCTGGAGGCGCTCGAGAGCGAGGCGCGGCGGGCGATCGAGGCGGCGGCCGGGGTCGCCGAGCTGGAAGCCGCGCGGGTGCGCTTCCTCGGTCGGAAGGAAGGGCGTCTGACGGCGATCCTGCGCCGTCTGGGGGAGCTGAGTCCGGAGGAGCGGCCGGCCGTGGGCGCGGAGGCGAACCGCGTGAAGGCCGTGGTGACCGAGCTGCTCGAGGCTCGCGCCGCCGAATTCGAGGAAAAGCGGCCGCGAGGCGAGCCGGGGCTGGACCTCACGCTGCCGGGCCGGCGGCGCTGGCGGGGCGCGCGCCATCCGATCACGCTTGTGATCGACGAGATCTGCGACGTCTTCAAAGGCCTGGGCTTCACGCGCGTGCGGGGCCCGGAGGCGGAGACCGAGTGGTACAACTTCACGGCGCTGAACACACCGCTCGACCACCCCGCCGCGGACATGCAGGACACGTTCTACCTGGGCGAGGGCCTGCTCCTGCGCAGCCACACCTCTCCGGTACAGGTGCGCACGATGCAGGCGCACCGTCCGCCGATCCGCGTCGTGGTGCCGGGGATGGTGTACCGGCGCGACCCGTTCGATCCGTCGCATGCGCCGGCGTTCGAGCAGATCGAAGGGCTCGCCGTGGACGAGGGGATCACCTTCGTCGACCTCAAGGCGACGCTGGCCGAGTTCGCGCGGCGCATGTTCGGCGCGCGGACGAAGGTCCGGTTCCGCCCGTCGTTCTTCCCGTTCACCGAGCCGAGCGTCGAAGTCGACGTCACGTGCATGATCTGCGGCGGCAGCGGCTGCGGCACGTGCAAGGGGACCGGCTGGATGGAGATCATGGGCGCCGGGATGGTAGACCCGGCGGTGTTCGAGGCCGTCGGCTACGATCCGGAGCGCTACACGGGCTTCGCGTTCGGGATGGGTCCCGCGCGGATCGCCATGAACCTTTACGGCATCCCGGACATCCGGCTCTTCTACGAGGGGGACGTCCGGTTCCTCGAGCAGTTCTCGTGAGATGAACGTAAGCTATCGTTGGCTGACTGCGCTGGCCCCCGAGCTCGGCGACTCGCCGGAGCGGATCGCCGATCGCCTGGCCATGTACGGCGCGCCGGTGGACGAGATCGTCCGGCTGAGCGCGGAGATTTCGGACATCGTGATCGCGCGGGTGGAGAGCGTGCGACGGCACCCGAACGCGGACCGGCTGTCGCTGTGCGAGGTCGACGCCGGGACCGGTGAGCTGCTGCAGGTGGTGTGCGGCGCGCCGAACGTGCGGGCGGGGCGGTACTATCCGTTCGCGCCGGTGGGCGCCGGGCTTCCAGGCGGGATTACGATCCGCAAGGCGAAGATCCGCGGCGAAGAGAGCCAGGGGATGCTGTGCAGCGAGCGGGAGCTCGGGCTAGGGCGCTCGCACGAGGGGATTATGGAGCTGCGCGGCGCGTACACGCCCGGCGAGCCGTTCGCGGCGGCGCTCGGCCTGGACGACGTGCGGCTGGTGGTCGACGTGACGCCGAACCGGCCCGACCTCCTGTCGCACTGGGGAGTGGCGCGCGAACTCGCGCCGGGCGGCGAGGCGGGGCTTCGACTGCCGCCGTTCCCGGGGCGTGGCGAGGAAGGGCCGGCTCCGGTGCGCTTCGAGCGCGTGTCGCGCGACGGCGTGACGGGCGGCATTCGGGTCGTCCTGGAGGACCCGCGCGGTTGTCCGAAGTACATGGGCGTCGTGATCCGCGGCGTGCGGGTCGGCCCTTCGCCCGACTGGCTGGCGTCGCGGCTCAGGGCGGTGGGGCTGCGCCCGATCAACAACGTCGTGGACGCGACGAATTACGTGCTCTACGAGCTGGGGCAGCCGCTGCACGCCTTCGACCTGGACCGCCTCGGCGGGGGCGAGGTTCGGATCCGCCGCGCGCGGGCGGGCGAGGAGATCGTGACGCTGGACGGCGAGCGTCGCACCCTGACCGAGGACATGGTCGTGATCGCGGATGCGGAGCGACCCGTCGCGGTCGCGGGCGTCATGGGCGGTCAGGACAGCGAGGTCGGGGACGAGACGACGAACATCTTCCTGGAGTGCGCGCTTTTCGACCCGAAGACGACGCGCCGCACGCGGCGGGCGCTCGGGATGTCGACCGACGCGAGCTATCGCTTCGAGCGCGGGGTAGACCCGGAAGGGATGGAGCGCGCCGCACTGCGCGCCGTCGAGCTGATCCTCGCCGTGGCGGGCGGGGAGGTCGAGCCGGCGGCGGTTGCCATCGAGCCCGAACCCGCGGAAGCGCCGATCGTGGGGATTCGTCCGTCGCGGGCCGCGGCGGTGCTCGGCGTCGAGATCGGCGCCGACGAGATCGTTGGGTACCTGGAGCCGCTTGGCTTCCGCGTGGTCGAGCGAGGCGCTGACGAGATCCAGATGCGCGTGCCGGGCGCGCGGTGGTACGATGTGTCGCGCGAGGCGGACCTGATCGAGGAGGTGGCCCGGCGGCACGGGTACGACCGGTTCCCCGAGGAACTGCGGCCGTACCGGCCCAGCTCGGTGCCGAACGACCCGCTGTCCGGGCTGGAGTCGCGCATCCGCGAGCTGATGGTCGGTCGGGGCTTCATGGAAGCACGGCTGGCCGCGTTCGCGCCGGCGAGCGCGGGCGATGTCGCGCTCCTGAACCCGCTGTCGGCGGAGGAGGGCCGTCTGCGCCGAGCGCTCCTCCCCGGGGTGTTGCGGCAGGTTGAGCTGAACTTCTCGCGCGCGACGCGCGACGTTCGTCTCTTCGAGATCGGGACCGTCTTCGCACCCGCCGCCGCGCCCGGCGAGCCGCCGCGCGAGGCGACGCACGTCTGCGTGGCGTTCACGGGCGCGAGGGCGCCGCGGCACTGGAGCGGCGAGGCGGCGGCCTTCGACGTCTGGGACCTGAAGGCGATCCTGAGCGATCTGGTCGGTCTCGTCGGCGCGGGAGAGTGGACGGTCGAGCCCGCCGGCGACGCCGCGGGGATCGCCCACTTCGTGCCCGAGACGACGTTCCTGGTGGTGGATCGCGCGGGCGCGCGCGTCGGCGCGGCCGGCCGGGTCGCCGAAGAGGCGATCGACGCGCCTGCGTGGGCCGAGGCGGTCTGGGCGCTCGAACTGACGCTTCCGGCGACGCCCGCGCCCCCGGACCGGCCGGTCTATCGGCCCGCGCCGGCGTACCCGGCCGTGGAACGGGACGCCGCGCTGCTCGTGCCGGACTCGTTGCCGGCGGCACGGGTGGAGGCGTTGATCCGCGAGACTGGTGGCGCCATGCTAGAGGCGGTCTTCCCCTTCGACCTCTACCGGGGGAAGGGGGTGGCGGAAGGGACGCGCAGCATCGCCTACCGGATGCGGTTCCGGGCGCCGGACCGTACTTTGACGGACCGCGAGGTGGACACGGCCTTCGATCGGATCCTGCGCCGCCTCGAGGAGGAACTCGGTGTCCAACGTCGAAGTTGAACGTCGGAACGCACGGCCACCCGAGTGGGATCGCCTGGAGCTGTCCGTCCGGCGCCTTCTCGACGACTACGACCGCTGGCGCCGCCGCGCCCGTGCTGCGGAGCAGCGTGTCGAAACGCTCGAGGCGACGCTGCGGGACGTGGCGGCGGGCGCCATCGACCCGGCGGAGATGTCGCGCCGCATAGAGGCGCTCCAGGCCGAGAACCGCGACCTCAGGGAGAGGCTGGACCAGGCACGCGAGCGCGTACGGCGCCTCGTCGAGCGGCTCCGCTTCCTCGAGGAGGACAGATGAGCGGTGGAGCCAAGACGATCGTCACGGTCGAGATCGCTGGCGAGGAGTACACGATCCGGGCGGACGCCACGCCGGATTACACGCTGCAGTGCGCGCGTTACGTTGACGAGACGATCGCCCAGGTCGAGCGCCAGAGCGGACTGGTCGAGGTCCACAAGGCCGCGATCCTCGCGGCGCTCTCGCTTGCGGACCAGCTCTTCCAGGCGCGTGCCGAGGCCGAAGCGCTGCGTCGGGATCTATCGGCGCTGGCCCAGGAGCTCGCCGAGGGGATCGACGCCCACCTGGGTGCATCCGACCTTGCATCCAACCCCTAGCCTTGCCTAACTTCCAAGCTGTATCGGAGCAATACCGCTTGCGGCATCGGCACTTACGCGTTCGGTCGCGTGGAGTGCAGCCTGCCCCGGGCGTGAGTGCGCCCTATCCGGAGAGACCATGAACACGATGTACACGCTGGGTGCGGCCGCCCTCGTGTTCGCCACCATCGGCTTCATCCTCGGCTGGTCGGTCGAGAGGCTACGCTTGAAGCGGGCCAGGGCGACGGCCGAGGAGGAGGCGAAGCGGATCGTCGCCGCCGCGGAAGCGGACGCCGACCGGGTTCGGAAGGCCGCCGAGCTGGCCGGCCGCGAGGCCGCGTATCAGGCCAAGGAAGCGTGGGAGCGCGAGGAGGCGCGGCGGCGCGAGGAGATCCAGGAGCTGGAGCGGCGGCTGGACGAGCGGCGCGACTCGCTGGATCGGAAGTTCGACCTGCTCGACCAGAAGGAAGCATTGCTGGACGAGCGGGACCGCGAGCTGGACGCGCGGCTGACGGCCGTCGAGCAGAAGGCGGCCGAGTACGAGCGCCTCACGCAGGAGGCGCGGGTGCGGCTCGAGGGGCTGGCCGGGATGAGCGCCGAGGAAGCCAAGCGGCAGCTCATGCAGGAGATCGAGGACCGGGCGCGGGCGGAAGCCGCGAACATGGTCCGGGAGATCAAGGAGGCGGCCAAGCGGGACGCGGAGCGGGAGGCGAAGAACATCATCGCGCTGGCGATCCAGCGGATGGCGGCGGAGCAGACCGCGGAGACGACGGTCTCGGTCGTCAGCCTCCCGTCGGACGAGATGAAGGGGCGGATCATCGGCCGCGAGGGGCGCAACATCCGGGCGTTCGAGCAGGCGACCGGGATCGACGTCATCATCGACGACACGCCCGAGGCGGTCATCCTTTCGGGCTTCGACCCGATCCGGCGCGAGACGGCGCGCCTGAGCCTGGAGAAGCTCGTCGCGGACGGGCGTATCCACCCCGGCCGTATCGAGGAGGTCGTGGAGAAGAGCCGCAAGGAGGTCGAGGAGTCGATCATCCAGGCGGCGGAAGAGGTGCTGTACGAGCTGGGGATCCACAACCTGCACCCCGAGCTGGTGAAGGTGCTCGGTCGGCTGAAGTTCCGCACGTCGTACGGCCAGAACCAGCTCCAGCACGCCAAGGAGGTCGCGATCCTCGCGGGACTCATGGCGGCGGAGATGGGGCTGGACGTGCAGCTCGCCAAACGGATGGGGCTGCTCCACGACATCGGGAAGGGGCTCACGCACGAGCACGAAGGGACGCACGTCGAGCTGGGCTGGAACCTCTGCAAGAAGTACAACGAGCCCGATCCGGTGCTCAACGCGATCAAGGCGCACCACGACGAGGAGCCTCACCGTTACCCGGAGACGTTCCTGGTCACGGCGGCGGACGCGATCAGCGGGTCGCGCCCCGGCGCCCGTCGCGAGATGCTCGAGACGTACGTCAAGCGGCTGGAGAAGCTGGAGGAGATCGCGCAGAGTTTCGAGGGCGTCGAGCGCTGCTTCGCGATCCAGGCGGGCCGCGAGATCCGGGTGATGGTCGACCCGGAGCGCGTCGACGACGAGCGGATGGTCGACATGAGCGAGCAGATCGCTCGTCGTCTCGAGGAGGAGTTGCAGTACCCCGGGCAGATCAAGGTGGTCGTGATCCGGGAGACGCGGGCAGTGGATTTCGCACGGTGACGGGGAGAACATGGCGAAGATCATCGACGGCAACGCGATCGCGGAGGCGATCCGTTCGGAGGTGGTAGAGCAGGCGGCGGCGTTCCGGGAGACTCACGGCTACCCACCGGGGCTGGCGACGGTGCTCGTCGGCAACGATCCGGCGAGCGAGGTCTACGTCCGGATGAAGAACCGTGATGCGGAGCGCGTCGGCTTCCATTCGCGGCAGATCACGCTCCCGGCGGACACGCCGGAGGAGGAACTGCTGGGCGTGGTCGAGGGGTTGAACGCGGACCCGACGATCCACGGGATCCTGGTGCAGCTCCCGCTCCCGAAGGGGCTCGACGAGGACCGGGTGATCCGCGCGATCGATCCGCGCAAGGACGTGGACGGCTTCCATCCGATCAACGTGGGTCGCCTCGCGATCGGCGATCCGGAGGTCCTCGCGCCGTGCACGCCGGCCGGGGTGGTCGAGATGCTGCTGCGGAGCGGCTACGACCCTGCGGGGAAGCGCGTGGTGGTGGTCGGCCGGTCGAACATCGTCGGCAAGCCGCTGGCGCTGCTCCTTCTGCGGCGGGGGCGCGGCGGGGACGCGACGGTGACGGTGGCGCACAGCCGGACGCCGGACCTGGGCTCGGTCACGCGGGAGGCGGACATCCTGGTCGCCGCGGTCGGCGTGCCGGAGCTGATCCGGGCGGACATGGTCAAGCCCGGCGCGGTCGTGATCGACGTCGGCGTGAACCGCGTGGACGCGCCGGACACGGAGCGCGGCTACAAGCTTGTCGGCGACGTGGCGTACGATGAGGTGGCGGAACGGGTCGAGGCGATCTCGCCGGTCCCTGGCGGTGTCGGGCCGATGACGCGGACGATGCTCCTCAAGAACACTCTGGAGGCGGCGCGCCGGCTGGCGCAGACGGTGTCCGTCGGGTGAGGGAGCCGGACCTGTTCCCGGGTGCGGGCGCCTTCGCCCGTGCGCCGACGGGCGGCCTGGCCGGCCGCGGCGGCGTGACGACCGCCGCGCCGGGGGCCGGCGCGGGACAAGCATACACGGTTTCGGCGGTGAACGCGCTCGTCCGGGAAGTCCTGGAGGGCGCGTTTCCGCCGTTGTGGGTGGCGGGCGAGGTGAGCGGGTGGAAGCGGCACACGTCGGGACACTGCTACTTCACCCTCCGCGATGCGACGGCGCAGCTCCGCTGCGTGATGTTCCGATCGGACGCTCAGCGGCTCCCGACGGACCCGGACGAAGGGATGGAGGTCCGGGTGCTCGGCACGCTCACGGTGTACGAGCGACGGGGCGACTACCAGCTCGTCGTGCGCGAGCTGGAGGCCGAGGGCGCCGGCGGGCTGTGGCGGCTGGCGTTCGAGAGATTACGTGCGAAGCTCGAGGCGGAGGGTCTGCTCGCGCCCGAGCGGAAGCGCGCCCTGCCACGCTTCCCCACGACTGTCGCCGTCGTCACGTCCCCCGTCGGCGCCGCGCTCCAGGACATCCTCCACGTGATCGAACGGCGGGCGCCGTGGACGCGGGTGCTGGTCTCGCCGGCCAAAGTCCAGGGCGATGGCGCGGCGGAGGACGTCGCGCGCGCGATCGAGCGCGTGGCGCTGAGCGGGGAGGCGGACGTGCTGATCGTCGCCCGGGGCGGCGGCTCGGTCGAGGATCTGTGGGCGTTCAACGAGGAGCCGGTCGCGCGGGCGATCGCGGCGTGCCCGATCCCGGTGATCGCCGGGGTTGGCCACGAGATCGACGTGACGATCGCGGATTTGGTGGCGGATTTTCGGGCGCCAACGCCGTCGGTCGCGGCGGAGACGGCGGTTCCTGACCGTGCGGTGCTGGTCAGGTACCTTGACGACCTGGGCCTGCGGATGCCGGCCGCGATACGGCAACTGCTCGCGGAGCGCAGGGGCGAGGTCATGCTGCAGCGCACGGGGCTCGAGCGGGCCATACGCGATGTCGTGCGGAGGAAAGGCGAGCGGATGCGGCAGGCGGCAGGGAAGTTGGAGGCGCTCTCGCCGTTGGCGTCGCTGCGGCGGGGGTACGCGGTGCCGCTCGGGACGGACGGGCGGGTGTTGAGACGGACGGCGGATTTCGGCGTCGGCGACCGGTTCCGGCTCCGGGTCGTGGACGGGAGCATAGCGTGCCGGGTCGAAGGCGTCGATACGGATCAGGATGCGGAGGGGCGTGATGAGTGAGGGCGGCAAGGCGATCGGGCTGGAGGCGCGGCTCGCGCGGCTGGAGACGATCGTCTCCGCGCTGGAGCGGGAGGACCTCGAGCTGGACGAGGCGCTCGCGCTCTTCGAAGAGGGGATCGGCCACCTGCGGGAGGCGCAGGCGCTGATCCGGACGGCGGAGCTGCGGATCGAGCACCTGCTCGACGACGGGATCGAGGCGGTCGCCGGGTCGGCCGACGCGATGGGCACGGAGGACGGGGACGAGGCGTGAGGGTTGGCGTGGCGACTGCGTTTACCCTGGCAGAGTACCTGGAAAGCGAGCGGGCGCGCATTGAGACGGCGCGCGTCCGGCTCCTGGACGAGCTTCTCGGCGATGGGTCGTCGGAGGTGCGGGACCCGATCCGCTACGCTCTGGACGCCGGCGGAAAGCGGCTGCGTCCGATCCTGTGCGTGGCCGCGTACGCGGCGGTCCGGGGCGGAACGGACCCCGTGCCGGACGCCGCCTACGACCTGGCCTGCGCGATCGAGCTGATCCACACGTACTCGCTGGTCCACGACGATCTGCCGTGCATGGACGACGACGACCTGCGTCGCGGCCGGCCGACCACGCATCGCGTGTTCGGCGTGGAGGCGGGGGTGGTCGCGGGCGCGGCGTTCATCCCGCTGGCCGCGCGGGCCGCTGCGCACGCCGGCGAGGGCCTCGGATTGGGACCCGACGTCCGCATGCGGTTGGTGCGCGAGCTTTGCACGGCCGCAGGGGGTGGTGGCATGGTGGGCGGCCAGCTCCTGGATCTGGCCGCCGAGGGACGCGCCGTCGACTTGAAGGAGATGGAAGGGATCCACGCCAGGAAGACGGGCGCGCTGCTGGCGGCGGCGCCGCGCATCGGCGGGATCGCCGCGGGGGCGCCGGAAGAGGTCGTCGAGGGGCTGGGCGCCTACGGGCGCAGGCTCGGCCTGGCGTTCCAGATCGCTGACGATGTGCTCGACGTGGTGGGCAGCACCGAGGCACTCGGGAAGACGGCGGGGCGAGACCAGGCGCTCGCGAAGGCCACATACCCATCGCTCCTCGGCGTGGACGGCGCGCGGAGGCGGGCGCGGGAGGAAGCGGATGCCGCGATCGCCGCGCTGCACGACGTCGGAGTCGACTCGCCCGCGCTGGAGGCGCTGGCCCGATACGCGGTGGAGAGGGACCGGTGAGCCGGCTCGATGCACTGATCGCGTTGAACCCGCCCCTCGTCCTGGCGGTGCTCGCGCTGGTCACCGTACAGATCATGAAGTTCGCGCTCACGTTGATCGTACGGCGACGCGTCGACTTCCGGCGGCTGACGGGCACGGGCGGGATGCCGTCCAGCCACGCCGCCTCCGTGGCGGCGCTGGCGACGACCGTGGGCTTGCAGGAAGGGTTCGATTCGCCGATCTTCGGCGTTGCGGCGTTTTTCTCGCTGATCGTAATGTACGATGCCGCGGGGATCCGGCAGGCCGCGGGGCGGCAGGCGCGGGTCCTCAACCGCATGATCGACGACCTCAAGGCGCACCACGTGATCGGGGGCGAGCGGCTGATCGAGCTGCTCGGCCACACGCCGCTGGAGGTGATGGCCGGGACGGCGTACGGCGTCGCCCTGGCGCTGGTGCTCTACGGGTAAAGGAGGAGAGGTGTCGCTACTCGATCGAATCCACTCGCCCGCGGACCTGCGGGAGCTGTCGCGGTCCGAGCTGCCCCAGCTCGCCCAGGAGGTGCGCGAGCGGATGATCGACGTGGTCAGCCGGGTCGGCGGCCACTTCGCGCCGGGGCTCGGCGTCGTCGAGCTGACGCTGGCGCTGCACTACGTCTTCGACACACCGCGCGACAAGCTGATCTGGGATGTCGGGCACCAGGCGTACCCGCACAAGATCATCACCGGTCGCAACGACCGGTTCCCGACGATCAAGCAGAAGGGCGGGATCTCGGGCTTCCTGAAGCGTGACGAGTCCGAGTACGACGTCTTCGGCGCCGGCCACGCTGCGACGTCGATCTCCGCCGCGCTCGGGATCGCGACCGCGCGCGACCTGAAGGGCGAGGACTACGAGGTCGTCGCCGTGATCGGGGACGGCGCAATGACGTGCGGGCTCGCCTTCGAGGCGATGAACAACGCGGGCCCCACGGACCGGGACCTGATCGTGGTCCTGAACGACAACGAGATGTCGATCTCGCGGAACGTCGGAGCGGTCCACCGCTACCTGACGCGGATCACGACGAACCCGCTCTACAACCGCGTGCGCAACGAGCTGAAGGGGCTGCTGCAGCGTGCGCCCGCGGTGGAAGAGATGGTGATCAAGGTCGAGGAGAGCCTGAAGAACCTGCTGGTGCCGGGAACGCTCTTCGAGGAGCTCGGCTTCCGCTACTTCGGCCCGATCGATGGCCACGACCTGGACGCGCTCATCGCGACGCTGACGAGCGTGAAGTCGATGACGGGGCCGCGGCTCGTGCACGTCGTGACCAAGAAGGGGAAGGGCTTCCCGCTCGCCGAGCAGAACCCGGTGCTGTGGCACGGCGCGTCACCGTTCGACAAGCTCAGCGGCCAGATGACCGAGAAGGCCGAACTGCCGGCGTACACGAAGGTGTTCGGCCAGGGGCTGATCGAGCTCGGCGCGCGGCACCCGGAGATGGTCGTGATCACGGCCGCGATGCCGAGCGGGACGGGGACGACCGGCTTCGGCGAGAAATTCCCCGAGCGATTCTTCGACGTCGGGATCGCTGAGGGGCATGCGGTGACGTTTGCGGCGGGGCTCGCGACGGAGGGTGTGCGTCCCGTCGTCGCGATCTACTCGACGTTCCTCCAGCGGGCGTACGACTCGATCATCCACGACGTCGCGCTGCAGCACCTGCCCGTGGTGTTCGCCATGGACCGGGCCGGGCTGGTCGGGAACGACGGCCCGACGCACATGGGGCTCTACGACATCGCGTACCTGCTCGCGGTGCCGGAGATGATCGTCACCGCCCCGAAGGATGGCGTGGAGATGCTCGCGCTGCTCCGCCTGGGTGTCGAGCAGGACAAGGGTCCGTTCTCGCTGCGCTACCCGCGCGACAACGTGCCTGCGGCGGTTCCGCCGATCGACGAGATCCCGCCGATCGAGTTCGGGACGTGGGAGGTGCTGCGGCGGGGGAGCGGCCTCGCGATCCTGGCGGTAGGGACCATGGTGCAGCCTGCGCTGGATGCGGCGCGCATTCTGGCGGCGCAGGGGATCGACGCGACCGTAGTCAACTGCCGGTTCCTCAAGCCGGTCGACGAGGCGACGCTGTCGTGGGTCGCGGAGCGGCACGCGGCCGTGCTCACGGTCGAGGAAGGGACGATCGTGAACGGCTTCGGCGCGTACATCGCCCGGCTCCTCGAGGAGATGGCCGGTGACGAGCCCGCGCCGCGGGTGGACACGATGGGCGTGCCCGACCGCTTCATCGAGCACGCCACGCGCAAGCAGCAGCTGGAGGAGGTCGGATTGACCGCGGAGGGGATCGCCGCGCGAGGGCTGGCGCTCGCCGAACGCGCCGAGCTCTCGGCGGTGCGCGAGACGGCGTGATGTTCGACGACGGCCGGCGCATCCGGCGCATCGGCGTCGTCGGCCATGCGGAGTACGATGGCCTGCCGGCCGCGCTCCGGACGCTCCTCGACGTGGCCTCGGCGCATGGCCTCGAGGTGTTCGCGGAGGAGCCGATCCGCGCGCTGGCGTCGGAGGCCGGCGAGTTCCGCGCCGGTGAGGTGGACCTCCTCGTCACCCTGGGCGGCGATGGCACGCTGCTGCGCGGGGCGCGCCTCGTCGCCCCCCACCATACGCCCGTCCTGGGCGTGAATCTCGGCTACCTCGGATTCCTGACGTCGGTCGCGCCCGAGGAGCTGCCCACGGCGCTCGAGCGGGTCCTGGCCGGCGAGTGCTGGCTGGACCGTCGCTTCACGCTCGAGGCGCGCGTCGTCCACGACGGTGAGGCCGTGGGCCCCGCTTACATCGCGCTGAACGACGCGGTGCTGCACAAGGGCGGCTTCGCACGGGTCGTCCGCCTGGCGGTGTACGTGGGCGAGGACCGGGAGCCGATCGGCTCGTACAGCGCCGACGGGATCATCGTCTCCACGCCGACGGGCTCGACGGCGTACTCGCTGTCCGCCGGCGGCCCGATCGTAGAGCCGTCGGTCGACTGCATCCTCGCGACGCCGATCTGCCCCCACACGCTGGCCGTCCGACCGCTCGTCGTCCCCGCGTCGACGGAGATCGCGGTAGAGGTGCTCACGCCGAGCGAAGAGATCATCCTGACGATCGACGGGCAGGAGGGCGCGACGCTGCGGCGGGGCGACCGGATCGTCGTGCGGAAGGGCGCGGCCGAGGTGCCGCTGGTCCGGCTTCCGGGGCAGAGCTTCTTCTCGACGCTGCGCAGGAAGCTGCATTGGGGGATCGGGCGCGCCGGCCGTTCCTGAGCGGCCGGTTCGACACGCCGGAGACCTGACTCTGGAGGGGTCGGCGGCGTCGAGCGAGCGGGAAGAATCGCCCCTCCGGGCTATTGAACCGCCCGATTTCGCGCGGGTATACTCAGGCCATGCTGATCGAGCTGCGCATCCAGAACTACGCCGTGATCGACCGGCTCGCCGTCCGGCTCGAGCCCGGGCTGAACGTGCTCACGGGCGAGACCGGCGCCGGGAAATCGATCATCGTGGGCGCGCTCTCGCTGCTCATGGGCGAGAGGGCGTCGGCCGAATACGTCCGCACGGGGGCGGACAAGGCGGTCATCGAGGGCGTCTTCGATGTGAGCGGCCGCGCCGACGTTTTGGAGCTGCTGGAGTCGCAAGGACTCGAGGCCGAAGACGGCCTCCTGATCCTGCGGCGCGAGGTGGCGGCGGAGGGGCGGAACCGGGCGTGGGTGAACGGCTCGGCGGTGACGGCGAGCGTGCTGGGCGAGCTCGGGGCGCGACTGATCGACCTGCACGGTCAGCACGAGCACCAGACGCTGCTCCGGGCCGAGGAGCAGCGGGCGATCCTGGATGAGTACGCCGGCGCGACCGAGCTGGCGGCGGAGGTGCGAGAGGCGCACGCCCGGCTCGCGAGCGCGCGGCGGGCGCTGGAGGAGCTGGACCGCCGTCGCCGGGAGGTCGAGCAGCGCGCGGACTTCCTCCGGTTCCAGGCCGAGGAGATCGAGAAGGCGAAGCTGAAGCCGGGCGAGGAGGAGCAGCTCGAGGAGGAGGGGAACCGGCTCGAGCACGCGGAGGAGTTGGCCCGGCTGTCCGGGCGGCTGCACCAGGCGCTGTACGCGGCCGAGGACTCGGTGACCTCGGTGCTCGGCGAACTGAGGCGCGTCCTCGAACAGCTCGTCCGCATCGATCCGTCGCAGCAGGAGGCGGTCGAGCTACTGGAGAACGCCTATTACAACGCCGAGGAGCTCGGTCGGCGCATGGGAGAATACTCGGCGGCGATCGAGCACGACCCGGCCCGCCTCGACGAGATCCGGCGTCGCCAGGACCTGATCTTCCGACTCAAGACCAAGTACGGGCCAACGCTGACCGATGTGATCGAGACCGGTCGCCGCGCCCGCGAGGAGCTCGACCTGATCGAGAGCGGCGGGCTGGAGCGGCGCGAGCTGGAGAAGGCGGAGGCCGCGGCCCGGGAGGAGTTGGAATCCGTCGCCGGGCGGCTGTCTGCGGTCCGGCGGGAGGCCGCGGGGCGTCTGGCCGCCGAGGTCTGTGCGATCCTGCCCGACCTCGGGCTCGCCGACGGGCGCTTCGACGTGGCGCTGGAGTCGCTCCCCGAGGTCTCGGCCGACGGGGCGGAGAATGTCGAGTTCCGCGTCTCGTTGAACGTCGGGTTCGAGCCGAAGCCGCTGGCGCGCGTGGCGTCCGGGGGCGAGCTGTCGCGCGTCATGCTGGCGCTCAAGACGATCCTCGCCCGGCTCGACCGGATCCCGTCGCTCGTGTTCGACGAGATCGACACGGGTATCGGCGGCCGGATCGGGCACCAGATCGGCGAAAAGCTCCGGCAGGTCGCCGACCACCATCAGGTTTTCGTCATCACCCACCTGGCGCAGATCGCCTGTCGCGCCGACCACCATCTGCGCGTGGAAAAGGCCGAGAGGGACGGGTTGACGGCTACATCGCTCACGGTGCTCGAGGGCGAGGAGCGCGTTAAGGAGCTGGCCCGCATGCTGGGCGGCGACCCGGAGAGCGAGCGCAGCCTGGAGCACGCGAGGGAGCTGCTGGGGATGACGGCGCGAGTGTCGTGAGTCGCGGGAGACAGGCGAACGGCAGCACAAAAGAGGGAGCGGCGCGGTGGCCGAGGCCACCGCGCCGCTCCTCATTCGCACCCGTCCGGGCCGTCCGGCTCAGAAGTTGTACTTGAGCTGGACCACTGCCATCCGGCCGATCGTCGGCGCGCCCGGGAAGCTCCGGTAGTCCTCGCCCAGGAGGTTCTGGACGCTGACCTGGAGCGTGGCGCCCTGGATCGGGAGCTTGTAGCCGAGCGTGGCGTCGAACAGGGTGTAAGAATCGACGCACGGCTCGGCGCCCTCCTCCGCCTTGCCGCCGATGCACTGCGTGCCCATGTAGACGCCGGACATGACCGGGAACGAGTCGTTGTAGCGCGCCCGGACCTCGGCGTTCAGGCCGTTGCTGGCACCGCGGTAGGCCACCGCCAGGCTCGCCTTCGTCTTGGGCGCGTTCAGCGTGACCTGCTCACCCTTCTCGGTCTCGAAGACGTTCTCGTTGACCAGCGAGAGCGAGCCGCTCACCTGCCACTCGTCGGTGATCAGCGCCGTGGCGGCGAGGTCGACGCCGTAAACGTCGAAGGCATCGTCCACGTTGATGTACGTGGTGAGGAGCTGCGCGCCGTTGGCGTTCACGTCCGCCGAGGAGATGACGCCGAGCGGAACCTGGGCCAGCCCGGGCGCCAGCTGCTGCGCCGTCGCCACGGCCTGGGCCTGCGCCTGCTCCTGAGTCATCCCGGCGGCCATGAAGAACGGGATCAGCCGCGGTACGAGGAACGCGCCGATGTCCTGGCCGTTCAGCGTGAGGAACGGCGTCTGGATCGTGAGCGGCGTGACCATGTTCTCCTTGCGCGACCACCAGACGTCGGCGGCGAGGAGCAGCCGGTCGGAGATGACGCCCTTGTACCCGACCTCGTACGTGGTCGACGTCGACTCACGGATCGGGTCGAGGTGCGTGAGACCCAGCTCCGAGAGCGGGGCGAGGGCGTTCGTCAGCGGGTTGTAGTACATCGTCTTGATGTCGTTCGCCGTCGGAGCCAGGCCGAGCAGGTAGTTCACCAGCGCCTGCCCCTGCGCGGTCGAGTTCAGGCCGGCCTGCGCCGCGACGACCTGGACGGCCGCCTGCCAGAACGCCGTCGCGTCCGCGGGGAGGAGCGCCGCCGGGCCGCCCAGCACCTCAGGCGTGAACGGCGAGCGCATCAGGTAGCTGCCGTCCGGCTGCCGGAACCGGAAGCCGTCGGCACCGGTCCCCTGCACGCGGAGACTGTAGCCGAGCGCTGCCGCGTTCGCATCGGGGATCGCGCTCCCCAGGTCCAGGAACTGGTTCAGCGAGCTGGGCGTCGAGAACGCCCGGTTGTACGTGGCGCGGAACGCATGCGCCTCGCTGGGCTTGAAGACGAGCCCGGCGCGCGGCGAGAAGATCGCCTCCGGCAGCGCCGAGTGCGTGTCGATGCGGCCGGCCAGCACGAGGTTCAGCTTGTTCGTCAGCCGCGTGTCGGACTGGATGTACGCACCGAACTCGGTGGTCTGGTCGTCGTCCTCGTAGCTGCCGTTGATCGACCCTTCGGTGATCGGGTTCGTGTAGATGAAGTCGAGCCCGTAGGTGAAGTCCTGGCGGTCGCCGAGGGAGAAGCCGTGCTGCGCCTGGGCGACGTAGAGCTTCGACCGGTCGGTGATCGGCGCGCCGTTGCGGAGCAGGTACGTGTCGCCGGCGTTGCTCATGTTGGCGTACGCCTGGGCGAAGAAGCGGCCCCAGATCGCGCGCGCCTGCAGGTAGCTGTAGCGCCAGTCCTTGACCTGAGCGGCGCCGAGGCCGGTCAGCTCGATCCCGGTCCCGACGCTCGTCACACCCGCGGCGAGAATCGCGGTGATGTCGTCGTTGACGCGCCAGTCCGCACGAAGGTCCGCGCCGTAGCGCTGGATGTCGTAATTCCGGTTGCCGATGCGGGCGATGCGCCGGTCGGCCTCGGCGGCGTCGATCCCCGTCGCCCGCATGAGGTCCTGCCGGAAGAAGGCAGCGTTCTCGCCGGAGAACTTGTCGCGCTCCGAGGCCTCGACCGGGTCGACGTACTGCCACTCATCGGCCTGGAGGACCTGGCCGGAGATCTTGATGCCGAAGTTGTCGCTCACGCGCTGAGCCGTGCGGAACGACGCGGTCAACAGGCTCTGCGTGCCGCCGCCGACCGAGACGCTCGTGCCCTGCTCGTCGAGCGGCGACTTGGTGATGATGTGGAGCACGCCATCGGCCGTGTTCGGGCCGTAGAGCGCCGCGCCGGGTCCGAGCACGACCTCCATCCGGTCGATGTCGTCGTTCCCCGCGGGGACGAAGTGGAGCACGTTGACGCGCAGCGACGGCACGCCGGCGATGCGGTTGTCCGTAAGCGCGTGCAGCGAGCCGGAGAAGATGTTGTTGAAGCCGCGCGCCACGACCGTCGTGGACTGGACGCCGTACGTGGCGATGTCCACGCCGGCGAGCGACCGCAGGTGGTCGACGGGCGTCGTGACCGGCCGCTCCTGGACGGTGCGCGAGTCGACGACGGCGACGGAGGCCGGCGCGTCGAGCACCTTCTCCTGCCGCTTGGACGCCGAAACGACGATCGGGTTCAGCTCGAAGGCCATCGCGCTCAGGGCGAAGGCCTGCATGCTCATGCCGCCGGCGACGACGCGGACGCCGTCGATGCGCTGAGGCGCGTAGCCGACCAGAGTGACCGAGAGCGAGTAGGTGCCGGCCGCGAGGTCGGAAAGCCGGTACTGGCCGCTGTCATCAGTCAGAGCGCGGGCCGCGACTCGGCCGTCGGCCAGCGCCTCGACCTGAGCCCCGGCGAGCGGCGCACCGGTGGCGGCATCCGTGACGCGACCCGTGATGGTGCCGGTCTGCGCCCACGCCGGCCTTGCGGCGAGCAATGCGAGCGCGAACACGGCCAGGATGCATGTCCGGAACTTGACGCCCATGAGGAATCCCCTCGACTGAAAGAGGTGCAGCGTTTACCCGCACCGAGGCGTCGGGCGGGTCGGGTGCAAGGCGAGCCCGCAGGCTCGCCGATCCGCTTCGATGGAGAATGGGGAGAGAGGCAAGAGGTAATCGTGCCTGGTCATACGCACGCCGGCCGGGTAGCCCGCGCGTGTCGCCGGCGCCGAATGCACGGAGTCGACGATTGGGGACGAATATAGGCGCAAACGGCGCGGCACGTCAAGGAAACGAGCGACACGGGCGCCGGCACGCGGATGTGCACACGCGCGTCGATTGACGGCCCCATGGTCCCCCTCCATACTTCGCGCGGCGACCGGTGAACCGGTCTATCCGGACGGGTAGGAGGCAGGGAACGGAATGGCAGGCGAGCAGGTCGATACGGCCGCGTGGGAGGTCACGGGGAATCATTACGTGGCGTTTCCGTGCGTATCGCCCCGGGACGGCGGGATCCATCGGGTGAACGTGCTGCACCGGGGCGCGCTGGGGCTATTGGAGTGGGCGTCGGCGCGGGACCCGTGGAGTGACGAGGGGACCGCCCTGCTCGCGCCGGAGATCCGAATCGACGGGCGGGTCGTCCCCCTCGGAACGCTGCGTTGGGAGCGGCTCGAGCGCTGGATCCCCCGCTTCCGGGCGGAGCCGGAGCCCGGGCTCGTCGTCCGCGGCACGTTGTGCGCGCCGGGCGGCGGCGAAGTTCTGTGGCCCGGCGCGGTGTACGTGCTCGAGGTCGAGAACGGATCGGGCGCGGAGCGGGGAATCGAAGTGGGTTTGGCCGGGGAGTGGCGCTGGTCGCTCCGGACGGTCGAATCGAGCCGGCCGGTGGGTGCTCCCAATCGGGTGGTGCTGGCCCCGGAGGGGAGGGGGCTGGTCCTGGAGCTCGGCGGCGAGCCCGGTCTCGCGGCGCTCGCGGTCGTCGCCTCGGGCGATGGCGCGTCGTTCGAGGTAGAGCCGTCCGAACCGGGCGCCGGGGCCGACGCGGCCGACGGCGAGTGGGTCGTAGATAACGGGCGGGGTGTGAGGATCCGTGCCGCGCGACGCATCCGGATCGGGGGCGGGAAGCGCGCCACGGTGGCGTACTACATGGCGGCGGCGGTCGAACGCGACGGCGCGCTCGCGCGTGCCGAGGCGCTGCGCGCGGTCGGCGCCTCCGAGCTACTGCGGGTCGCACGGCTCCAGATCTCGCAGATGGTGCGGCCGGTCCGGGATGCCCGGCTGGGCGCGCTCTTCAACCGAAATCTCGTCTTCGCGATGTTCAACACCGCGGCCCGCGCGATCGACGACGACCGGCTGTATCTGCTGGTCTCTCGCTCGCCGCTCTGCGGCGCACCCGCGGTGTTCCGGGAGCGCGACGCGCTGCTCTGGAGCCTGCCCGCGATCCACCTCGCCGACCCCGCCACCGCGCGTGAGCTCCTGCTGCGAGCGTTCGAGCAGTACTCCCATCGCCCGGGCGCGAGGAGCCACTACGTCGACGGGGGCGTGATCGCCCCGGACTTCGCGCTCGACCAGTTCTGCGCGTACGGCGCCGCGCTCGACCGGTACATCCGGGAATCCCGGGACGAGACCATCCTCGACGAGCCGATCGTCGGGCAGGTGCTCGTCGAGCTGGACGACCTGCTCATGGACCGGCTGCACCCGAGGGTGCTGCTGGCCGCGACGGAGGTGGCCCCGTCGGGCGAGCGGCCGACGCATCCGTACCTTACGTACGACAACGCGCTCGTCCACGCGTTGTGCGTGGCGCTCGGGAAGTACGCGGACGGGAGCGCGGGCGGGTCCGCGGCGCGGAACTTCGTGGACGCGGCCGAAGAAGTCGAGGCCGCCATCTGGCAGCACTGCACCGCCGAGATCGACGGTCTGCGCGTGCTGGCCTGGTCGACCGATGTGGGAGGGGAGGCGGCGATCTACGACGACCCGGAGGGGAGCCTCGGCCTGTTGCCGACGTTCGGCTTCTGCGACGCCGACGACCCCGTTTGGCGCAACACTATCGAACTGCTGCGCTCCGATCGGAATCCGTTCTGGCTGGGCGGCCGGCGGCACCCTGGGCTCGCCTCGCGGAAGCACCCCGACCGGGCGAGCCTGGCGGCGTTGTGCGTCGACCTCCTCGGCCCGCGACGCGACGCCGCGATCGAGTGTCTCCTCTCGCTTCGCCTGGACGGAGAGATTGCCTGCGGTTGGTACGACCCGGACTCGGGCGAACCCGCCGCCGAGCGGTTTCACGGCGGCGTCGCCGGGCTGCTCGCCTGGACGCTCTGGACCGCGCTCGAGGGGTGAGCAGCGTGGCGCGTTGGAGTCGGGCGGCGTGAGCGTCGCGGCGTGGCGGTGCGCGGTGCTAGGGGCCGCGTGAGCGGTGAGCCGGCAGGGCGTGGAGCTTGCACGCACCGGCCTCCGGACCCGATCGACACGGAGGCGGAATGGCGAGCCCACTGAAGGTGACCGTACGCTACGACACCGGCGTCTACCACGCGGTCGTCCCGGGCGACGAGCGCGCGGACCAGCTCCTCGTGCGCAGCCTGCACCATTTCGGGATCGCGCCGGAAGAGAAGGGCCGCTGGCGGCTCAGGCATCCGGACGACGTCCGCCCCGAGCACGGGATCTACCTGGACCACCCGATCGGCGAGCAGGTGTCGGACGGCGGCGAGCTGGTCCTCGAGGAGCGAGTGAGCGGCAACCGACCCATGTCCACGGGCAGCTACTGATCGGGTGAGAATCCTCTTCGCCACCTCGGAGGCGGTCCCGTTCTGGAAGACCGGCGGGCTCGCCGACGTCGCACGCGCGCTCCCCGAGGCGCTCCGCGAGCGGGGGCACGACGTGTTGATCGTGCACCCGTTCTATCGGGTGCTGCGCGAGTCGCCGCCGCCGGTCGAGGTCGTCGGGATCCAGCACCTCCCCTGGCCGGGCGGCGACATGGTCGCACGCTACCTCGAGCACCGTCCGGACGGCGCGGTGCCGACGCTCTTCGTCGACCAGCCGTACTTCTTCGACGTGCTCGATCCATACGGGCCGACACGCTTCGACCGCGTGGCCGCGGGGCGGCGCTTCGCCTTCTTCTGCCGCTCGGTCGTGGAGAGGGCACGGGCGTGGGGCGCCGATGTCGTTCATCTGAACGACTGGCCGACCGGATTGGTCCCGGTGTACGGCCAGATGGACGGGCTGGACGCGGCGACCGTCTTCACGATCCACAACCTTGCGTACCAGGGGAACTTCCCGCCGTCGCTCCTCCCCGAGATCGGCGTGCCCTGGCACTTCTACCGCGTCGAGGGCGGAGTCGAGTTCTACGGCTCCGCGTCGTTCCTCAAGGGCGGGCTCGCGTTGAGCGACCGGCTCAACACCGTATCGCCGCGCTACGCCGACGAGATCCAGACCCCCGAGTACGGCGCGGGATTCGATGGCCTGCTCCGGCATCGCAGCGGGGAGTTGCGGGGGATCCTGAACGGGATCGACCCCGAGACGTGGAATCCGGCGACCGACTCTGCCATTTCCGCGCGATACGACGCGGACCACGTGCGTCGCAAGGAGAAGAATCGCGACGCGCTGGTCCACGAGCTGGGGCTGGACGGGCGCGGGCCGATCTTCGCCATGATCTCGCGGCTGGTCCAGCAAAAGGGGATCGACCTGGTCCTCGCCGCGCTCCCGGAGCTGCTCCGCCGCGGCGTCCGCCTGGCCGTGCTGGGCGACGGCGACCCCCGTTACGAGCGCGCGCTCGGGGAGGCCGCGGCCGAGCATCCGCATCGCATCGCCGCCCATTCCCGCTTCGACGACGGCCTCGCGCGCCGCATGTACGCCGGCGCGGACTTCTTCCTCATGCCCTCGCTCTTCGAGCCGTGCGGGCTCGGGCAGATGATCGCACAACGGTACGGCACGCCCCCCGTCGTGCGTCACACCGGCGGGTTGGTCGACACCATCCAGGACGGAGTGAACGGCTTCGCGTTCCGTCCGCCAACAGCGGACGCCCTGATCGACGCCGTCGAGAGGGCGTGTTCGGTGTGGCGGACGGAGCAATGGGACGCGGTTCGGCGCCGCTGTATGCTCGAGGACCGGTCCTGGGACCGGTCGGCCGCGGCGTACGAAGCGCTGTACCGCGAGGCGATCGAGGGCCGGCGGCGCGGAGGGTGAGGGCGGCACGGCGCCCGTGGCGACCCGGCCGCCGCGGTTGACTCCGGCCCGAAAATTCGTTAGAATTCGGCACTCCTGGCGCGGGAATAGCTCAGTTGGTAGAGCGTCTGCTTGCCATGCAGAAGGTCGCCGGTTCGAGTCCGGTTTCCCGCTCTCCCGCCATCCCGAGCAGTCTTCTCATGGCCCCGTAGCCAAGTGGTAAGGCGGAGGTCTGCAAAACCTCTATTCGGCGGTTCGAATCCGCCCGGGGCCTCTGGCAACACCCAGGACCAGCGGCGTAAGCCGCACCGAACCAGGAGTCGCCGGGAACGGATTCGGGAACGGCGGCATGAATGGAGCCCGGACGGGGAGCGACCCGCCGGGCTCGATTTCTTCTCAAATCCCCCACGCCGGCATCGGCCCGTTGCCCGACGTCCACCGGACGCACTCGAGCGGAGCCGGGCCCCCCTCGATCGCGACCGCCGCCGCACACGCCCCATCGGGCGGCCGGATCGACCGAACCGACCATTCCTTGCCGGGCGCAGGGTCGACCGTCGTGAGCCATTCGCCGTCTGACCCGAGGCCGAGTTCCAGCTCGGGCAGACCGGAGCGGTAGACGCCTGTGCCGCGGGCCTTGGCCATCGCCTCCTTGCGCGTCCACATCGCGAGCGCGGCCCGTGAGCGCGCGGGCTCGTCGAGCGATTCGAGAAGGCGTCGTTCGGCGTCGGTGAGAAAGCGACGGGCGAGGCGCTCGGCAGTCCGGCCCGTTGCGTGGCATTCGATGTCGATCCCGACTTCGCGGCGTCGTGCGAAGGCGAGGAGGGCGGCGTCGCCGGAATGGGAAACGTTGAAGCGGAGCTCGGGCTCCTCGGGCGTGAGGAGCCGGGGCTTCTCGTTGCCGCCGCCGGCGGGGAGGGGGACGGCGGCGGGCGGGCAGCCGAGGTAGGCGCCGAGGAGCGTGCGGAGAATCCCCCGCGCCGCGAGAAAGCGGCGGGAGGCGGAGCCGACGCGCAGGCGTTCGGCGCGCGCCCGCTCCGCCTCCGACGTCACGCCGGCGAGGCGGGCAAGCGTCGTGGCGTCGACGTCGAGGTCCGCGAACCAGACGTGAACGGTCGCTTCGGGGAGTGCGGGCGGCGTCGCGCACGGCCGCCAGTCATGCGTCGTCGCCACCGGCCTGCGAGACGGGAACGAGGAGGACGGGGGTCTCCGAGGCGCGGGACACCGCCGAGGCGACGCTGCCCAGGATCGCGCGGCGCACCGTGCCCGGCGCGCTCGTGCCGAGGACGAGCAGGTCCGCGTCGACCTCGGCGGCGTATCGCAGGATCCCTTCCGATGGCGAGTCGTCCCTCACGACCGCCCAGCGAACTTCGACGTTCGCGGGCCGCGGCGCGTCGTCCGACGCGGCCTCGATCTCCGCCTCGAGCCGCTCCTCGATCGTGGCTCGAGCCTCCAGGGAGACACGCGGGTCCTCGGGCAGCACGAAGGTGACGTACAAAGCCGTGCCCGGCGGCGCGGTCTCGATCACGCCGAGCGCCGTCGCCCACGCGAACGCGAGGCCGACCACCTGCGGCGCCGGCTTCTCGGGATCCACCGGGACGACGACGGCCCGCAGAGGGAGACGGAAGTCGCCGGGGACCACGAGGCAAGGGACCGCGGCCTCGTGCACCACGCGGTCCGCCGTCGAGCCGAGGATGCCCCGCGAGGAGCCGTTCTTGTGCCGACCGAGTACGATGAGGTCCGCCGACACCTGCTCCGCGCGGTCCAGGATCGCCTTGTGCGGCAGGAACACCTCGATCTTCTCGCTGGCGATCGGCACCCGGGACGGGACTACGCGACGGAGCTGCGCGTCGAGGGCTCGCTCGGCTTCCTCGATCCGCTCCGGAAACGTCGCCGGCTCCTCGGTGCGCTCCGCTTCGGGCTCGTAGGCGTGCAGCACGTGGAGCTCGGCCCCGGTCAGCTCCGCCATTGCCGCGGCCCCGCGCACGGCCGCGTCCGAGCGCTCGGAGAGGTCGCTCCCCACGAGGATCGATCGAATCGTGAACTTCCGCATTCCGCCCTCCGGCGACGGTCCCGCCCGATGCCCACCGGCAAGGGAATAGCGCCGATCGTGCCCGGCGGGCAAGTGCGGGGGGCCCGGGCGGCGTGGGAAACGGGATTAGATCGAGTGGGTCAAGTCGCAGGAAAGCAATATTATAGGGTGGCGGTCGTGATGTGCATTGTCGGGCGTCCGGGGCAGTGGCGTCGGTTGCGTGTCGAGGCCCGTGCGACGCCGCACGGAGGCGACCCCGTGCGCGTCGCATTGTGCATGCGGCTTGCAGGTATGCCGTGCGGACGGCGTGGTGCCGGGCTTTCGGTTGCGAGAGGTGCGGATGGTCCCGAAGAGGCGCTCACCCCGGCTGTCCCGCGAGGCGCGACGCCGGCTGACGCTCACGTTGGCGACGGCGGAGGAGCGACTGATCGAGGTGCATACGGAGGCGGCGCGGGAATTCGTGCGGGTGACGGAGGCGGAACTACCCTTCGACCGGGGCCTCGAGATCTTCTTCCGAGTGACGTCGACGCCGGCGCGGATCCGGGAGGCGGTGGCGGTCAAGGCACTCGCGAGTCTCGCGGACGAGCCGACGTCGAGCGCCCCGCGGCTCGAGGTAGGGACCGGCGTCCGAGGGTTCATCCAGGAGTTCGTCAGGCGGCTGCAGGGCCGGCGGGCGGAGGCGCTGCGGACCCGCGTGGCACGGGCGGGCGAGGCCGCGCGGGAGCGAATCAAGAGCGCGTACCTCCAGGGCGCGACGCTCGTGGTCGAGGAGCTGAAGGGCGAGGTCGAGCCGGCGGAGGCGGTCCAGGCGTACATCGACGCCCTGGACATCGGCCCGGGGTGGGGCGAGCGCATCTTCCACGAGGCGGTTGCGGCGATGGGGAGCCTAGCGCAGGCCGCGCCCCGACCGCCCGCTCCTCCGCCGTCGACCGACGATCGGCGCGGATTGGCGGCATGACGGGGGCGCGCGATCCCGGCGACGCCGGGGCGCGGGGCGCGGAACGGCATGGGAAGCACGAGCGCGAGGTGCGTCGCCCGGAGCGGCGGCCGGAACGTCGCCCCGAGCATCGGCCCGAGCGCACCCCCAAGCGTCGCCCCGAGCGCCGTCCCGAGGCGGCGATCCTCTCGCGCGAAGACATCGGCTACGGCCCGGCCCGGCCATACGAGTTCGACTATGGGCCCGGGATGCCCACGCCGCGCGAGCGTCGGACCCGGGGCGGCGGTGGACGCCGCGCGCCGGAGGCGCCCGCCGCGGGGAAAGGGCCATACCACGGGCGGCTCCGGCGGCGTCAGCCCCCGGACCACTGGATCCGCACCGACGTCGAACGAGCCCTCTTCCACGATACCTGGGTCGATTCGGACCGGATCCTCGTCGAGGTCGATCGGGGCGTCGTCACCCTGACCGGGACCCTCCCGGACGAGGCGGAGATCCACCGGGCCGTGGACGACGCGGCCCGCGTCCCGGGCGTCGAGCGCGTCCATAATCGCCTCGAAACCGAGGCTTGACGGCGCTTCCCTCCGGGACCATTCTCCCCCTCATGAACAAGCGGCAACGCCACGCGGCGATCCTGGAGATCGTCCGCGAACACAGGGTCACGAGCCAGGAACACCTTCGGGAACTGCTGGCGGAGCGCGGCCTCGAGGTCACCCAGGCCACGCTCTCGCGCGACATCCGCGAGCTGCGGCTGGTCAAGGTCCCGGACGCGGAGGGGGCGCTGCACTACACGCTCCCGCCAGAGGCCTGGGACCAGACCCCGCCGCTCGGCCGCCTGCTGCCCACCCTCTTCGTCAGCGCCGAGGGGACCGGCAACCTGCTCGTCGTCAAGACGCTGACCGGCGGTGCGCAACCGATCGCCTTCGCCATCGACTGGGAGGAGTGGCCCGAGGTGCTCGGCACCATCGCCGGCGACGACACGATCCTGATCATCCTCCGCGATCCGACTCACCTCCCGGTCGTCCAGCAGCGCATCGAAGACATCGCCGGGGTGTCCGACGAGGGGTGACGGCCTCGAAGGGCGCCCCGGAATCACTGTTCATACACTTCGTAGCAGTGCACCCCGCCTCCGGCCGCGCTCCGCGGCAATACCCGTAACGATCTACGATTTCACGATTTCCGTCCGGGCCCTTGACACGCTGCGCGGATGAATATTTATTCATCGGCCATGAATGAATCGTCCTTTCGCGTCGGCGTGATCGGCGCTAGCGGATACACGGGGCGCGAGCTGGTCGCGCTGATCGGGCGGCACCCGCGGCTGCGGCTCGGGTTCGCGACGTCGGAATCGGAGGCGGGCGAAGTCGTTCCCGGAGGGCAGGGGCGGTACGTGCGGGCGGAGGACGTCGACTTCCGCTCGGTCGACCTGGTGTTCTGCTGCCTCCCGACCGGGCAGTCCGGGGCGTGGTCGCTGCGCGCGCGCGAGGCGGGGGTCAAGGTCGTGGACCTGTCGGGCGATCTCCGGTCGGGCGAGGGCGGGGCCGTGTACGGGCTGCCGGAGTTCTGGCGGGATGAAGTTCGGGGCTCGGAGCTCGTCGCGAATCCGGGTTGCTACCCGACGGGCGCGCTGGTCGGTCTGGCGCCCGCGCTCCGGGCGGGCCTGGTGGATCGGTCGCGGCCGATCGTGATCGACGCGGCCTCGGGGGTGACGGGGGCGGGTCGGTCGCCGCGGCGGGACCTGCTGTTCGCAGAGGTGGCGGAGGACTACCGGGCGTACGGGGTGGGGAACGGGCACCGGCACGTGCCGGAGATCGGCCGGGGCTTCGGCCGGCTCGGCGGCCCGGCGCCGTTCATCTTCACGCCGCATCTGCTCCCGATCCGGCGCGGGATCCTCGAGACGATCTACGTGCCGCTGTCGGATCGGGTGGCCCCTGAGGAAGCGCGGCGCGTGTGGGCGGACGCGTACGCCGGCGAGCCGTTCGTGGAGGTCCGGGAGGCGGGCGCGTTGCCGTCGATCGTGGATGCGGTCCATCGGAACGTGGTCGTCGTAGGCGTCGCGGGGGTGGAGGTCGACCCGCCGACGCTGTTGGTCGTGGTAGCGCTGGACAACCTGGTGAAGGGCGCGGCCGGGCAGGCGATGCAGAACGCGAATCTAATGCTCGGCCTCGAGGAAACGGAGGGACTGCCGCGGTGAAGGTGCGCGTGGTGAAGGTGGGCGGCCGGGTCGTCGGCGACGATGCGTGGCTGTCGCGGTTCGCCGATCTGGTCGCGCGGGCGGGGACCGGGCTGATCGTGGTGCACGGCGGCGGCCCCGACGTGGACGACGTATGCGGCCGGCTCGGGATCCCCGTCGTCCGGCAGAACGGTCTGCGGGTGACGACGCCGGAGGCGCTGGACGTGGCGACGCTGGTGCTTTCCGGCCGGCTGAACAAGCGGCTGGTGCGGGCGCTGGTGGGCGCGGGTGTGGATGCGCTGGGCATGTCTGGCGAGGACGCGGGGTTGCTCGTGGCGGAACTCGCGGCGCATGGCTCGCTGGGGCGGGTCGGCGACCGGGTGCAGGTCCGTACCGAGCTGCTTCGGTGCCTGTTGGGGCTGGGGCTGGTGCCGGTGCTCTCGCCGATCTCGCGCGGCGCGGACGGCGGCGCGCTGAACGTGAACGCGGACGACGCGGCGACGGCCGTGGCGGCGTCGCTCGGCGCGGAGGAGCTGCTGTTCGTGACGGACGTGCCGGCGGTGCACGACGGAAAGGTGAACCGGGCGGAGCTGGATCCATCCGAGGCGGAGTCGATGCTCGATAGCGGGATCGCGCGGGATGGGATGGCGGTGAAGCTCAGGGCGGGTCTGCGGGCGTTGCGGGCCGGCGTGTCCGCGGTCCGGATCGGCCCTGTGGAGTCGCTGGTGGACCCGAAGGCCGGGACGTGGCTCGTGCCGGAGCGCGCCGTCGCGGCGGCGGAGGTGGTCGCGTGAGCGGCGCGCTGCTCGGCGTCTACCGGCAGGCTGGCCCGGTCATCGTCGGCGGGCGCGGGAGCCGCCTCTTCGGCGACGACGGCCGGTCCTATCTGGACTTCACGAGCGGGATCGGCGTGAACGCGCTCGGCTACGGTGATGCGACGATCGCGCGGGCGATCCTGGACGCGGTCGCGACCGGCGTCGTCCACACCTCGAACCTGTTCCGGACACGCCCGGCCGCGGAGCTGGCGGAGGAGCTGGTGTCGCGGTCGTTCGCGGACCGGGTGTTCTTCTGCAACTCGGGTGCGGAAGCGAACGAGGCGGCGTTCAAGTTTGCGCGGCGTTGGGCGCGGGAGCGTGGCGGCGCGGATAAGCACGAGATCGTCGCGCTACGGGGCTCGTTCCACGGGCGGCTGTTCGGCACGCTCGCGGCGACGGACCGGCCGGCGTACCAGGAGCCGTTCACGCCTCTGATGCCGGGCGTGCGCTTCATCCCGGTGGGCGATGAGGCGGCGGCGCGGGAGGCGATCTCGGCCGAGCGCACGGCGGCGGTGATCGTCGAGCCGGTGCAGGGCGAGGGCGGCGTGCGGCCGCTGGATGTGGAGTACCTGTGCTTCCTCCGTGCGCTGACCGAGGAGGCCGGCGCGGCGCTGATCTTCGACGAGGTGCAGTGCGGTCTCGGGCGGACGGGTCGCCTGTTCGCGCACGAGGCGGCGGGCGTCGCGCCGGACATCATGACGCTGGCCAAGCCGCTCGCCGGCGGGCTGCCGATGGGCGCGGTCCTCATGACCGACCGGATCGCCGAGGCGATGCGTCCCGGCGATCACGCGACGACGTTCGGCGGCGGGCCTCTGGTCGGCGCCGTTGCGCTCGCGGTGGTACGGCGGATCGCGGAGCCGGCGTTCCTGGAAGCCGTCCGCGCCCGCGGGGAGCGGGTGCGGGAGGTGTTGGAGCCGCGAGCCGGGCGCGGGCGGATCGTCGATGTCCGCGGGCGCGGGCTCATGTGGGGGATCGAGCTGGACGGCCCGGCGGCGCCGGCCGTCGCCGCGGCTCTCGAGAAGGGACTCTTGATCACGACGGCGGGCGAGCGGGTCGTGAGGCTGCTCCCGCCCTTGACGATCGAACCGGACGAGCTCGAGGAAGGGCTCGCCGTTCTCCTGGAGGTGCTTGGATGAGTGCGGCCACCCAGTGGGTCGGAACCGAAGTATCGCTGATCGACCCGGTCGCGTTTCCGGTGGCCGCGGCTGCGGTCGTCGCGGCGCCCGACGTCGTCATCCGGCAGGCGCGCATTACGGATGTTCCGCAGATCGCGGAGCTGCTGGAGGAGTACGCGCGACGCGGGCTCGTGCTGCCGAGGCCGATCGGCGCGCTGTATCGGCACGTTCGGGAGTTTCTCGTGGCGGTCGAGGGCGACCGCGTGGTCGGTTGCGGCGCGCTGCGTCTGTACTCGCCCGACCTGGCCGAGGTGGGCGCACTCGCTGTCGCCGAGGATTGCCAGGGGAAGAAGATCGGGCGTCGAATCGTGGAGGCGCTCGTGGAGGAGGCGCGCGCGTTCGGCGTGCGGCGCGTCTTCGCCATGACGCTCCAGGAGCCGTTCTTCAACCGCCTTGGCTTCCGCACGGTGCCGATGACGGACGTGCCGGAGAAGATCGAGGCGGATCGGCAGGAAGGGATCGACCGGGCCATGTGCATGAAGGCGACGGTCGTGCGGGTTCTTGAGTACTGAACGGGAGGGAGGAACGCATGTCGTTCACCGTCGTGCTTGCATATTCGGGCGGCCTGGACACGTCGATCATCGTGCCGTGGCTCCGGGAGAACTACGGCGCCGAGGTCGTGTGCATGGCCGCGGACGTGGGGCAGGGTGAGGAGCTGGACGGCCTGGATGCGCGGGCGCGGCGGCAAGGCGCGCTGACGTGCGTGGTCGAGGATCTGCGCGACGTCTTCGTGCGCGAAGCGATCTTCCCGACGCTGCGCGCGGGCGCGGTCTACGCGAGGAAATACCTGCTCGGCACGGCGATGGCCCGGCCGATCATCGCGCGGCGGCAGGCGGAGCTGGCGCTCTCCCTCGGCGCTCACGCCCTGGCGCACGGGTGCACGGGGAAGGGGAACGACCAGGTGCGTTTCGAGCTGACGTACCAGGCGTTCGCGCCCGGGCTCAAGGTGATCGCGCCGTGGCGGGAGTGGTCGATCCGCTCGCGCGAGGACGCGCTGGCGTACGCCGCGGAGCGGGGGATCGAGGTGTCCGCGACGAAGGAGAAGATCTACTCGCGCGATCGAAACCTGTGGCACATCTCGCACGAGGGCGGGCCGCTGGAGGACCCGGCGTGCGAGCCGCCGGTGGACATGTTCCTCCTGACCCGGTCGCCGGAGGACGCGCCGGACCGGCCGGAGTACATCGAGGTCGGTTTCGAGGCGGGCTACCCGGTGAGCGTGAACGGCGAGTACCTCGAGCCGGTCGCGCTGGTCGAGCGGCTCAACGCGATCGGCGGAGAGCACGGGATCGGGCGTGCCGACATCCTGGAGGACCGGCTGGTCGGGATGAAGTCCCGTGGCGTGTACGAGACTCCCGGCGGCACGATCCTGATCACGGCGCACCGCGAGCTCGAGCAGCTCGTCCTCGACCGGCGCACGCTGGCGCTCAAGGACCAGCTCGCGGCGCGGTACGCGGACCTCGTTTACGAGGGCCGGTGGTGGACGACGGAGCGCGAGGCGCTCGATGCGCTCGTCGACAAGACGCAGGAGCGGGTCACGGGCTCGGTCCGGCTCAAGCTCTACAAGGGCAACGCGATCGTGGTCGGGCGGCGGAGCGATCAGTCGCTGTACGACGAGGCGCTGGCTTCGTTCGGCAACGACGAGGGTGTGTACGACCACGCGGATGCCTCGGGCTTCATCCGGCTCTTCGGCCTGCCGATCCGGGCCGAGGCCGAGCGGCGTGCTCGCGCGGCGCTGAAGGAGGCGGCGGAGGAGGACGTCGCCGCTCCGCAGGCGGTCGAGGCGCTGGCGTTCGCCGGCGCGGTCGAGGAGGACCGGTGAGGCGGGCGGTGGAAGGGGCGCCTGTGGCGCCCCCGGCGGCCGACGCGCGGCCGGAGACGCGACCCGAGGGGCGCGGCGAAGGCGCGACCGTGCGTCGCCTCTGGGGCGGCCGCTTCGGCGGCGGCCCCGCGGCGTCGCTGGACGAGCTGAACCGGAGCCTGCCGGTCGACCGGCGGCTTTGGCGGGAGGACATCGAGGCGAGCCGTGCGTGGGTGCAGGCGCTGTTCGGCGCCGGCGTGCTCAGCGCGGCCGAGGCGGACGCGCTCGATCGTGGCCTGCACCGCGTCGCCTCCCGCATCGCAGCGGGCGCGGCCGAGGGCGCCCAGGACGAGGACATCCACACCCTGGTCGAGCGGCTGCTGTACGAGGAGGTCGGGGAGGTCGCCGGGAAGCTGCACACCGGCCGGTCGCGCAACGACCAGGTCGCAACGGACACGCGGCTCTGGGCGTTGCGCGCGGGGGCGCGGCTGCGCGTAGACCTGCGCGGACTACAGCGTGCGATCCTCGCCCAGGCCGAGGCGACCGTCGACCTGATGATCCCGGCGTACACGCACATTCGCCGCGGCCAGCCGGTGCGCGTCGCGCACTGGCTCCTGGCCCATTTCTGGGCGTTCGATCGCGACCTCGGCCGACTGGCCGGCGCGCTCGAGCGCGTCAGCGTGCTCCCGCTCGGCTCGGGCGCGATCGCCGGGTCCGGGTTCCCGGTCGACCGCACGCTGCTGAAGGAGCTGCTCGGCTTCCGGACGATCTCGCCGAACTCGATCGACGCGATCGGGGACCGGGACTGGATCTGCGAACTGGTCTTCGTCGCGGCGATGATCGGGACGCACCTGTCGCGGCTGGCCGAGGACCTGATCCTCTACTCGACGGACGAGTTCGGCTTCGTCGAGCTGCCGGAGTCGATGACGACGGGCTCGAGCCTCATGCCGCAGAAGCGCAACCCGGACGGTCTGGAGCTGGCCCGCGGCAAGGCCGCCCGCCTCGCCGGGGACGTGGCCGCCGCGCTGGCGCTCCTCAAGGGGCTGCCATCGGGGTACCAGAAGGACCTGCAGGAGGACAAGGCGCTGCTGTTCGGGGCGTTCGACGCACTGTCGCTCCTCCTGCCTGCAATGCGCGACACCGTGGCCGGGCTGCGCTTCAACGAAGAGGCGCTCGCGAAGGCGGCCGACGACCCGACGCTCCTCGCGACGGACCTGGCCGACGAGCTCGTACGTGCGGGCGTCCCGTTCCGCGAGGCGCACGGCATCGTCGGCAAGCTGGTGCGCGCGGCCGAGCTCCAGGGCGTGTCGATCTTCGAGCTGCCTGACGAGACGTGGACCGCGGTGCACCCCGCGCTGGCCACGGGGATCGGGCGCACGCTCACGGCGGACCGGTCGGTCGAAGCGCGCTCGCTCCCCGGCGGGACGGGCCGGGCCGCGGTGCTCAGGCAGCTGAACGAGGCCCGCGCGACGCTGACCTGAAACGATCTCCGCGGCGGGCACGCGCCTTGCCGCCCCCGGTCGCTCGGGTCCGCGAGCAACCGGTGGCCAGGAGATCGGAAATGCAGTACGACGATTGGTACGCACGACGGGTGAACCCCGCGCGCCGCGGACGGATGCGATCGTCCTACCGCAGTGCGCGGGGCGAGTTTTTCGAATCCGAGTATCGTGCGCCCCTGCCGCGGCCCGACCGGCGCCGACCGTTCCCCATCGAAGGCGCCGGATACCGGGGCCCCGGCGAGCTTCGCCGCTACGGCGACGCGCCCGTCCCCTACGGCCCCGAGCATACCTACGACTACCGCATGGGCGACCGATACGGCTACGGCCCGGACTTCGTCCCGGGCGAGGAACGGATCCGGCAGCGGCCGCTCCCGGAGCTTCGATCGGCGCGACGGCATCGCCGCTAGAAGCCTTGCGGGGAATGGATTTTGCACCTTTCGCCGCCGGGTTCGCACCCGCCGTGGCTCGCTTTCGCTGGAGTAGCCGTCGTGAAGACTCCGTTCGCGCCCAAGGGCATCTCTCAGCCTGCGCGCCGTCGCATCGACCTCGCCATCGCCGTCGCGCAGGAGCGCCTCCTGAGCACTCACGTCGAACACGCGCTCGAGCTGATCGAGCTGGTCGGCGATCACGTCCCCTTCGACGACGCGCTCGACATCTACACGCGGCTGCTGCGCCTCTCCGAGGATGAAGCGCGCATCATCACCACGCGTGCACTCGCCTTCCTCGGCGAGGATGGCCACCGTCGCCAGACCTGGCCGGAGCGGATGGCGGAGGCCGACGCCGCGGCCCAGGTCGGCCGGACCAGGGGCGGGCTCTTCGGCAACCTGCGCCAGCGGCTCCGCGGCCGGATCAACGAGGAGCTGCGCCGTTGGATCGAGCTCGAGGCCGCGCGGACGGAGGTCGCGCTCCTCGGCGCCCACGTCGAGAACGCGCTGCACTTCGTCGAGATCCTCGAGCAGGAACTGCCGTTCACGGAAGCCGTCGAGCTGTACCTGGAGGCGCTGGACGTGCGGGACAGCATCGGCGAGGTGGTTTACTACTTCACGCTCACTCGCCTGAACGACCGCCTGATCCCCGACCGGAAATCGAAGTCGCGGCAGGCCTCGGCCGGGGCGTCGCAGACGGTCGCGCGCGCGGGGAACGCGAACGGATAGGCGTCCGACGTGTGCGGTTGGAGCGGAGCGGGTGCCCGGCCCCTGGGGGCCGGGCACCGTTCTTTGCGTGGAACGCGTCCGCTCGTTACCTTTGGCGGCTGCATGCAGGTGGTGCGAGACCACGAACCAGAGGAGCTATGGAAGACGCCGCACCTAGCCGGTCGGACCGTCGGCTGGACCTGCCCGCGCTGCGGGACATGGCGACGCGCATCCGCCGGCACATCGTGACGATGCTCGCGGAAGCGAAGAGCGGGCACCCCGGGGGCTCGCTTTCGGCGGTCGAGATCGTGACCGCTCTCTATTTCGGTGGTTATCTGAGGTACGACCCCAATCGGCCGGACTGGCCGGACCGGGATCGGTTCATCCTGTCGAAGGGGCACGGCGTGCCCGTGCAATACGCGGCCCTCGCCGAGGCCGGGTTCTTCCCGGTCGAGGAGTTGATGACGCTGCGGAAGATCGACACCCGGCTCCAGGGGCATCCGGTGCTGGGGACGGCGCCCGGGATCGAGGCGTCGACGGGCTCGCTCGGGCAGGGGCTCTCGATCGGCCTCGGGATGGCGCTCGCGGCGCGGATGGACCAGAAGGACTACAGGGTGTTTGTGCTCCTCGGGGACGGCGAGTGCCAGGAGGGGCAGGTGTGGGAGGCGGCCATGGCCGCCGGCCACTACGCGCCCGACAACCTGGTCGCGATCGTCGACTACAACAAGTTCCAGCTGGACGGCGCGATCGCGGAGATCCTGGACCTGGAGCCGCTGGCGGACAAGTGGCGCGCCATGAAGTGGCACGTGCGCGAAATCGATGGCCACGACCTGGGGGCCGTGCTGGAAGGGCTGGAGTGGGCGACGTCGCAGCGGTGCCCCGCGTGCCTGATCGCGCACACGGTGAAGGGGAAGGGCGTGAGCTTCATGGAAGGGGAGAACGCCTACCACGGCGTCGCCCCGACGGAGGAGGAGCTGGCCCGGGCGCTGGGTGAGCTGGAGGACGTTCTCACGCGCGCGGAGCGTTCGATCGAGCGGGAAGCCGCGGAGGAGCGGGAGGCAGGGCGATGAAGGAACTCTACGAGGGGCTGCAGCTCGGCAAGGCGACGCGCGACGCGTACGGCGAGGCGCTTCGGGAACTGGGCGCGAAGCACCCGGACATCGTGGTGTTGGACGCGGACCTGGCCAAGAGCACGAAGAGCGCGTACTTCGGCGAGGATTTCCCCGACCGCTTCCTGAACGTCGGGATCCAGGAGGCGAACATGGTCGGGATGGCCGGCGGTCTCGCGAGCTGCGGGAAGGTGCCGTTCATCTCGAGCTTCGCCTGCTTCGTGATCCTGAAGGGGTTCGACCAGTTGCGGATGGCGGTGGCGTACCCGAACCTGAACGTGAAGGTGGTGGGCAGCCACGGCGGGATTTCGCCGGGCGAGGACGGCGCGAGTCAGCAGGCGATCGAAGACGTGGCGCTCGCGTGCAGCCTGCCTGGCTTCGTGGTGTGCGTGCCGTCTGACGAGCACCAGACGCGCGCGGCCGTGGAGGCGGCGTACCGCCACAAGGGTCCGGTGTACATCCGGACGGGCCGTCCGAAGGCGCCGGTGATCTACGACGGCGTGCCTTCGGACTTCGAGTTCGGCAAGGCGACGCTCGTCCGCGAGGGTCGGGACGCGACGATCATCGCGAACGGACTGATGGTCGGTGCGGCCGTCGTCGCACACGAACGGCTGCGCCGCGAGGGGATCGAGGTCCGGGTCCTGGACATGGCGACGGTGAAGCCGCTCGATGAGGAGGCGATCCGTCGCGCGGCCGAGGAGACCGGCGCGATCGTGACGGCCGAGGAGCACCTCATCCACGGCGGTCTCGGCGCCCGCGTCGCCCAGGTGGTGTGCCGTACGCGGCCGGTGCCGATGGAATTCGTCGGGCTGGACGACACGTACGCCGAGAGCGGCGATCCGGGTGCGTTGTTGCGGAAGTACGGCCTGACGGCCGATCACATCTCTGCCGCGGTGCGCCGCGCGCTCGAGCGGCGGAGTTCGTAGTCAACAGGATAGAGCTGGAAAGAACCCAAGCACTTCCAACCACGGAGGGCATGCGACATGAGTCCCAACGTAACGGCGGCCGACCAGGCGAAGGCGACACGTCCCAGACTGGCGGACCTGGACATCCCGGTGGGCAAGCGGGTCCGGCTGCACCGGCTGCTTTACGAGCATGGGCTTAAGAACGGGACGCTGCTGGTGCTCCCGATCGACCAGGGGATCGAGCACGGGCCGCTGAATTTCTTCCCGAACCCCGCGTCGAAGGATCCGGAGTTCCAGTGGCGCCTGGCCGCGGAGGGCGGCTACAACGCGATTGCGTGCCACTGGGGGATGGCGGTGCGTTACATGAAGAAGTACGCCGGGCGCGTGCCGCTCATCCTGAAGATCAACGGCAAGACGAACATCCCGAGCGACGCGGAGGCGTTCTCGCCGCTGACGGCCACGGTGGAGGACGCCGTTGCGATCGGCGCGGACGCGATCGGCTACACGCTGTACGTCGGCTCGCCGCGGCAGGACGACGACTTCCTGCAGTTCGTGAAGGTGCGCGAGCAGTGCGAGAAGTACGGGATGCCGATCATCGTGTGGTCGTACCCGCGCGGCTCGGCGATCGAGGCGAAGGGCGGCCGTGACTCGCTCTACGCGGTGGACTACGCGTCGCGCCTCGCGCACGAGCTGGGCGCCGACGTGATCAAGCTGAACGTGCCGAAGAAGAGCGACAAGGACCCGCAGCAGCCGAAGCCGTACAACGAGCTCGAGTGGACGTACGAGGAGGGCGTGCGGCGCGTGGTCGAGTCGGCGGGGAACTCGATGGTGCTGTTCAGCGGCGGGAGCAAGATCAGCGACGAGGACCTGCTCGACAAGGCGCGCGTGGCGATGGAGCAGGGCGCGACCGGGCTGATCTTCGGCCGCAACATGTGGCAGCGGCCGATGGACGAGGCGCTGGCGCTGACGGAACGCATCAAGGACGTGATGCGAAACTTCCCGGTCTGAGCGGCGCGGCATGTGGCCGCCGGGCCGGCAGGTCCGGCGGCCGTTGCACTTATGGAGGGGACGGGTGAGCGAGCGTGAGCGGTTGAAGCGGTTGGCGGCCGAGCGGGCGGTCGAGTACGTCGAGGACGGGATGGTCATCGGCCTGGGGACCGGGTCGACGGCGCGGCACGTGCTGGAGGTGCTGGCCGAGCGCCTGCGGGCGGGCGTCCTCACGAACATCGTCGGCGTGCCGACGTCGCGGGAGACGAGCCGGATCGCCCGGGAGCTGGGGATCCCGTTGACGAGCCTCGAGGACGAGCCGCGGCTCGACCTCACGATCGACGGCGCGGACGAGGTCGCGCCGGACCTTTCGCTGATCAAGGGGCTCGGCGGCGCGCTCCTCTGGGAGAAGATCGTCGCGACCGCATCCGACCGGCTCATCATCGTGGTGGACGACGGGAAGCTGGTCGGCCGTCTGGGCGAGCGCGCGCCGCTCCCGGTCGAGGTCGTACCGTTCGGGTGGACGACGCACCTGGCGTACCTGGACCTGCTCGGCGCGCAGCCGACGCTGCGCCGCTCGCCGGATGGCACACCGTTCACGACGGACGGCGGGCACTACGTCCTGGACTGCCGCTTCGAGGGCGGGATCCTCGAGCCGGAACGGATCGAGCGTGAGATCCGGCAGCGGGTCGGCGTTGTCGAAACCGGATTGTTCCTCGGACTGGCGGACGTGGTCGTCGTCGGGGGCGAGGACGGCGTCCGCGTGTTGACGGCGGAGGGCGTGTGAGCGTAAAGATCGCACCAAGCATCCTGTCCGCGGATTTCGCGCGCCTGGGCGAGGCGGTCGCGCGGGCGGAGGCCGGCGGTGCCGACTGGATCCATGTCGATGTGATGGATGGGCACTTCGTCCCCAACATCACGATCGGCCCGCCGGTGGTGAAGGCACTGCGTCGAATAACGGAGCTGCCGCTCGACGTGCACCTCATGATCGAGGCGCCGGAGCGGTACCTCGAGGTGTTCGCCGAGGCCGGGGCGACGATCCTCACGGTGCACCAGGAGGCGTGCACGCACCTCCACCGCACCGTCGAGCGGATCCGGGAGCTCGGGATGCGGCCCGGGGTGTCGATCAACCCCTCCACCCCGATCTCCGTGCTCGACGAGATCCTGCCGTACGTGGATCTCGTCCTGCTGATGACGGTGAATCCGGGGTTCGGCGGGCAGCGGTACATCCCGACGAGCACGGAGAAGGTCGCGCGGATGCGTCGCATTCTCCAGGAGCGCCATCTCTGGGGCGTGGAGCTCGAGGTCGATGGCGGGATCGGGCCGGATACGGCGCCGGAAGTGGTCGAGGCGGGTGCGAGCGTGCTGGTGGCGGGCGCGGCGATCTACGGCGGGGACGGCACGGTCGGCGAGAGGATCCAGGCGCTGCGGGCCGCGGCGGGCGGTTGAGCGGGCGCGGCGATTCCGGTAGATTCCTTGGGTAGGCCGGGGTGGCGGAATTGGTAGACGCAGGCGACTTAAAATCGCTCGCTCCAAAGGCATGCGGGTTCGAGTCCCGCCCCCGGCATTGATACTTCATGGAGCTTCCCCTTCACATCCTCGCCGTGTCCGGCATCGTCGCCGTTGCGCACCAATGGATGCGATCCGCGCTCCGGGTGCTCGGCAGCGGTGCGGAGGCCTATTTTGCCGGCGCGGTCGCCGAAACGCTGGCGGACCGCGGAGACCTGACCGGGATGGCCGAAGCGAGTGGCGCGGCCCGCAAGGCGCGGCGCGCGCGGGCGTGGGCCTTTCTGGCGCTCGTGCTCTGGTCGGTGCTCCTCGTGCTGCCCTCCTGGATCCTGCCCAGGCCGGCCCCGGTCTACGCGTCGTACGCCGCGCTGTGGGTTGTGGCGGGCATACGCCGCGGCGTGGATGCAGCCAAGCGGAGCCGAAGCTGAGATGATGCGTGTCACGTTCCTGGGTACGGCGGCGAGCCGGCCGACCGTGGGGCGCAACGTGAGCGCGATCCTGGTCGCGCGTCACGGCGAGCTGCTCCTCTTCGACTGCGGCGAGGGGACGCAGCGGCAGATGATGCGCTTCCAGACGGGGTTCAGCGTCGGCGACATCTTCTTCACGCACATGCACGCCGACCACTTCCTGGGCGTCATCGGGCTCCTGCGGACGATGGGGCTGCAGGGGCGCGAGGAGCCGATCACGCTCTGGGGCCCGGCCGGCAGCGGGGAGATCCTGCACTCCGCGGTGAATCTGGGCGTCGAGCGGGTCCCCTTCGAGATCGCGATAAGGGAGCTGGAGCCGGGCGACCGCGTCGAGCGCGGCGAGTACGACATCGTGGCGTACCGGACGCAGCACGGCGGTCGCTCCGTCGGCTACGCGCTGATCGAGCACGACCGGCTCGGCCGCTTCTACCCGGAGAAGGCACGGGAGCTGGGCGTTCCGGAGGGCCCTCTCTTCGGGAAGCTGCACCGCGGCGAGCCGGTCGAGGTCGACGGGCGGGTGATCCGTCCGGAGGACGTGGTCGGGCCGCCGCGCCCGGGGAGGAAGCTGGTCTACACGGGCGACACGCGCCCGACCCGGCGCACGGTGGAGATCGCGCGCGGCGCGGACCTGCTGATCCACGACGCCACATTCGCGGACGACGAAGCCGACCGGGCCCGCGCGACGAACCACTCGACGGCGCGGGAGGCGGCCGAGGTCGCCCGGCGCGCGGGAGCGCTTCGGCTGGTGCTCACCCACATCTCGTCGCGGTACTCGGAGGATCCGCGGCCGCTCGAGCGGGAGGCGCGGGAGGTGTTCTCTCGCGCCGTCGTCGCCAACGACGGCATGATCATCGAGGTCCCGTACCGCAACGAAGGGGAATGACGACCGTGTCGACGACCATGCGGCGGGTGGCGGGCGCGCACGCGGAGGTGCGGGTTCCCGGCGACAAGTCGATCACGCACCGCGCGCTGATGCTGGCCTCGCTGGCGCGGGGGACGAGCGTGCTGCGCGGGCTCCTCCCTGCCGGGGATTCCTGGTCGACCGTCGGGGCGTTGCGCGCGCTCGGCCTCGACGCGCCGGACCTCCCGGCGGACGGCGGACCCGTGACGGTGGCCGGGCGCGGGCTCGCGGGGCCGGCCGCGCCGAAGACGCCGATCGACTGCGGGAACAGCGGGACGACGGCCCGGCTACTCCTCGGCCTGCTCTCGGGGTACCCGTTCCATGCCGAGCTGACCGGTGACGAATCGCTACGGCGGCGGCCGATGCGCCGGGTCACTGAGCCGCTCTCCGCGATGGGCGCGCGCTTCGAGGAGCTGGGCGAGCCGGATCGACTGCCCATCCGCGTGACGGGCGGCCCGCTGCGGCCGATCGACTACGAGAGCCCGAAGTCGAGCGCGCAGGTCAAGAGCGCGCTGCTCCTGGCCGGGATCGCCGGCGGCGTCGAGGTGCGGGTGCGCGAACGCGTCGCGTCGCGGGACCACACGGAGCGCATGCTGCGCGCGATGGGCGCGGAGCTGGAGGTCGGGCGGGGAACGGACGGGGCGTACGCCGTGCGCCTCGCGCCGCCATCGTCTTTGAACCCCATCGACTACACCGTGCCGGGCGACTTCTCTTCCGCCGCGTTCTTCATTGCGCTGGGGCTGCTCTCGCCGGGCGGGAGCGTGCGGGTCTCCGGCGTCGGGCTGAACCCCGGGCGCACGGGTCTGCTCGACGTGATCCGCCGCATGGGCGCGGAGGTCGAGGTGCTCGATGCCCGCGAGGAGTGCGGCGAGCCGGTCGGCGACGTCGTCGCCCGAGCGGCCGAGCTCCGGGCGACCCGCGTCGGCGCCGCCGAGATCCCGGCGATGATCGACGAGATCCCGATCCTCGCCGTGCTGGCCGCGCGGGCCGAGGGCGAGACGACGATCACCGGCGCGTCGGAGCTGAGGGTCAAGGAGACCGACCGGCTGCGCGTCCTGGCGGAGAACCTTCGCGCCCTCGGCGTAGAGGCCGAGGAACTCGCGGATGGGCTCGTCGTTCGTGGGACGGACCGCCCGCTCGCCGGCCAGGTGCGCACGGACGGCGACCACCGGATCGCCATGGCGTTCGGCGTCCTCGGCGTGCTCCCCGGCAACCGGATCGAGATCGACCGGCCGGAGGCGGCCGGCATCAGCTTCCCTGGCTTCTGGACCTCCCTGCGGGAGGCCGCGACCGCACTCACCCGATGATCATCGCCATCGACGGCCCGGCCGGCTCGGGCAAGAGCACCACCGCGCGCGAGGTGGCTCGCCGCCTCGGTTTCCGACACCTCGACTCCGGGGCGTTCTACCGCGCGCTCACCTACGCCGCGCTCCGCAAAGGCGTCCCCGTCGACGCATGGGACGGATTCTCCCGGGCGGAGCTCGACGCATTCGACGTCCGTGCCGAGCCCGCCGACTCCGGGTTCCGGATGCTCGTCGACGGCGCGGACGTGTCGGACGCGATCCGCTCGCCCGAGGTCAACGCCCACGTCTCGCGCATGGCGCGCGTGCCGTCCGTCCGGGACTGGCTCCTCGGCCGGCTGCGCGAGGCGGCGAAGGGCGTCGACCTCGTCGCCGACGGCCGCGACATCGGCACCGTCGTCTTCCCGGACGCCGAGCTAAAGATCTTCCTGTACGCCGATCCGGTCGTCCGCGCGCGGCGCCGCCTGGCCCAGGACGGCGTGCCCGACCCCGACCCCGCCACCCTCGCCGCCGAAGTCGAGCGGCTGCGCGAGCGCGACCGCATGGACTCCGAACGCGAGGTGGCGCCGCTCCGTCAGGCCGAAGACGCCATCCCCATCGACACCACCTCGCTCACGTTCGAGGAGCAGGTCGACCGCATCGTCCGGCTGGCCCGTTCCCGCGCCGGCGAGGCGTAACGGACGCGGCGGGCGGCGCGTGACCGGGGCGCGGCCCGCGGCCGGTCGCGCGCCGCCGCGGAGCCGCCCCGTGACGCGTCGCCGGGGCGCGCCGACGTGACGGGTCGGCGACGCCGCAAACCGGCCGCAGGGGTTGACCAGAGGCCCGAAACCGCGTAAAATCAAGAGCTACGCATCGGCCGCGCCTGGGCGCGGGCACCGGTGAGGCGGGGAGGCGCGGCGCGTCTCTCCTTTCGTGTTCACCCTCAACCTCGTGGGCTCGAGTGGGCCCGACGCGAGACATTTCGGAGGCACCCAAGGCCATGGCGGATCGCCCGGGGCAGATCGAAGAGCAGGACAACGTCGAAGCGACGGCGCAGGAGACGGCCGGCGCGCAGCCGACTACCACGCGGGTCGTCGAGAGCGCACGTGCGTTCGACGCGCGCCCGGACCTGTGGGATGAGGAGTATTCGCCCGAGGAGTACGAGGCGATGCTCCAGATGTACGAGGAGACGCTGACGAACGTCGAGGAAGGCGAGATCGTCAAGGCGCGGGTGCTGCGCGTGACGGACAACGCGGTCATCCTGGACGTCGGGTTCAAGAGCGAGGGCGCGGTCCCGCGCGACGAGTTCAAGAACCCGGATCAGCTCCAGCCCGGCGACGAGGTCGACGTCTTCCTGGAGAACCTGGAGGACGAGGAAGGCGTCGTCGTCCTGTCGAAGAAGAAGGCCGACTTCCTGCGCGTGTGGGAGAAGATCAAGTCGGCGTACGAAAACGACGAGAAGGTGCCCGGCACGCTGATGCGCAAGATCAAGGGCGGCGTGACGGTCGACCTGATGGGCGTGGACGCGTTCCTGCCCGGCTCGCAGATCGCGCTGCGGCGCGTGCCGAACGTCGAGGACCTGCTCGGCCAGACGTTCGAGTTCAAGATCATCAAGCTGAACAAGCGGCGCCGCAACATCGTGGTCAGCCGCCGGGTGATCCTGGAGCAGGAGCGCGAGACGAAGCGCGAGCAGTTGGTCAAGGAGCTGCTGGTCGGCCAGGTCCGGAAGGGCGTGGTCAAGAACGTGACGGACTTCGGCGCGTTCATCGACCTGGGCGGCCTGGACGGGCTGCTGCACATCACGGACATGAGCTGGGGCCGGGTCGGGCATCCGTCGGAGATCGTCGAGATCGGCCAGGAGATGGATGTCAAGGTCCTGGACATCGACTGGGATCGCGAGCGGATCTCGCTGGGGCTCAAGCAGCTCCTCCCGTATCCGTGGAAGGACGTGGAGCGGAAGTACCCGGTCGGCGCGCGGGTCCGCGGCAAGGTCGTCTCGATCACGAACTACGGCGCCTTCATCGAGCTGGAGAAGGGCGTCGAGGGTCTGGTCCACATCAGCGAGATGAGCTGGACCCGGAACGTGAAGCACCCGTCGAAGCTGGTGGCGATCGGCGACGAGATCGAGGCGGTCGTGCTGAAGGTCGATCGGGACGAGGAAAAGATCTCGCTCGGCATGAAGCAGATCGAGGAGGATCCGTGGCTCGCGCTGCCGGCGAAGTACCCGACGGGCACGCGCGTGACGGGGAAGGTGCGGAACCTGACGTCGTTCGGCGCGTTCGTCGAGATCGAGCCGGGGATCGACGGTCTGATCCATATCTCGGACCTGAGCTGGACGAAGCGCGTGCAGCATCCGTCCGAAGTGCTGCGTAAGGGCGACGACATCGAGGTCGTGGTCCTCGGGGTGGATGCGGAGAACAAGCGGATCTCGCTGGGGCTGAAGCAGCTCGAGGAGGATCCGTGGTCGCGCCTGGTCGATCAGTACGCGCCGGGCGTGGAGGCGCGCGGCACGATCGTGCGGCTGCTGGACGAGGGCGTGGTCGTCGACCTGGGCGGCGACGTCGAGGGCTTCGTCCCGAACAGCCAGCTCGGGATCGAGAACCTCAAGGACCCGGCGGACCACTTCCGCGAGGGTCAGCCGCTGGATCTGCGGGTCCTCGAGTCGGACGCGGTGAATCGTCGCATCGTGCTGACGGTGGTCGCGATCCCGGATTACGAGGGCGGCGCGACACCGGCGGGGACGGAGCTGGTCACGGAGACCGAGGTCCGTCCGACGGAGGAGCAGATCGAGGACCAGGCCGCTGCGCCGGAGTCGTCGATCGAGGCCGAGGTCCCGGCGGCCGAGCTGGCTGCGGAGGAGGCACCGGCCGAGGAGGAGCGCCCGGCCGAGGAGGCCTGAGCCGCGGCGACAGGGTCGCTCCGGCGGAAAAGAGAGGACGGGTTCCCTTTCGGGGCCCGTCCTCTTTCTCGTTGTATGGCCCGTGTGCCTTCGGGTCGCGGGGCCCATCGGTACGCCCGCGCTGCTTCGCGACGTGCCCCGGAGTGCGTGAATTGGCAAGGAGCCGGGATCCGGCTATTTTCAGGAGTTGCACGCGAGTTCGGTCCGGCCTCCGGCGTGGCGCGGCACGCGGCGGGAGAGACGATAGGTCGATGGCAGCGAATCGGATGGGGGGCCTGGCGGCGGCCGTGGTACTGGCCGGTTGCGCGGCCGGGGCCGGGAGGCCGGAAGGAGCGACGGTTCCGCGGGAGGAAGCCGGCCCGGCGGTGCTCGCCGTGCCGGTGCGGATCGGCGTCGTCGTTCCGCGCAGCGGTGCGGAGGAATGGGTCCGGTACGGCGAGCTGGTGCTCGAGGGGGTAGAGCTCGCGGCCCGCGAGCGCGCCGATGCGGAAGGGGCTCGCCCGGTCGAGCTGGACGTCGTCGACGACGGCGGCGACCCGGAGCGCGCCGCGGACGCCGTGCGGGCGCTGGAGTCGCGCGGCGCCGTCGCGGTGATCGGCCCGATCCTCCCGGGCGTGGCGGAGGCGGCGGCGCGGGCGCGATCGGATGCGCGGCTCGTGTTGATCGACCCGATCGGGGCCTCGGACCCGACGGCGCCGAACGTGTTCGCTCTGAACGCGCCTGACGCGCTCGGCGCGGAGGCGCTGGCGCGGTACGCGGCGCGGATGGGGTGGGTCCGGGCGGCGGTCCTGTACCCGCGCGTTGGCGCGCACCGGCGGCAGGCGGAGGCGTTCGCCGCGACGTTCCGCGCGGCGGGCGGGCGGATCGTCGCCGACATGCCGTACGACGCGGGTACGACGACGTTTGCGACGCACCTGCGGGCGATCGCGGCGGCGGCGCCGCAAGTCGTATTCGTCCCCGTTCCGGAACGGGACGTCCATCAGATCGCGCCTCAGATCACGTACTACGGGTTGGCCGGGGCCGGCGTGAAGGTGCTCGGCGGCGAGGACTGGGCCGCGGAGTCGGTGCGGGACCGCGTCGCGATGCGCTACCTCGAGGGCGTCGTCGTGGCGACGCCGTTGCCGCCGTCGAGCGACGAGGTCGCGTGGGGCGAGTTCGTCGCACGCTACGAGCAGGCGTACCGTCGGTCGCTGCGGCACCCGTTCCCGGCGCTCGGCTACGACGCCCTGGCGCTCGTTCTCGCCGCCGTGGACGCCGGTGCGGATTCGCCGACGGAGGTGGCCGAAGCGATGCACCGCGTCCGGTCGCTCCGTGCGGCGACGGGGGTGCTTTCGATAGACCAGGGGCGCGTGGTTCGGCGCCCGTTCCTGATGCGGTACGAGCAGGGGATACTCAGGCCGGCGATGGGGCCGAGAGACGCCGCGTCGCCGCCGCCCGACGATGGGTGGAGGGATCGTTGAGATGAGCATGCGCGAGCGACTCAAGCAGCTCGAGGAGCTGCGGCGGGAGTCGGAACTCGGTGGTGGGGAGGAGCGCCTCAAGGCGCAGCACGAGCGGGGGAAGCTCTCCGCTCGGGAGCGGCTGGACCTCCTCCTGGACGAGGGGAGCTTCGTCGAGCTCGACCGCTTCGTCACGCACCGGACGGTGGGGTTCGGCCTGGAGCGCAAGAAGATCCTGGGCGACGGCGTCGTCACCGGGTACGGCACGATCCACGGCCGTCTGGTCTACGTCTTCAGCCAGGACTTCACTGTGTTCGGCGGCTCGCTCTCGGAAGCCCACGCCGAGAAGATCTGCAAGATCATGGACCTGGCGCTGAAGAACGGGGCGCCGGTCATCGGGCTGAACGACTCGGGCGGCGCGCGGATCCAGGAGGGCGTCGTCTCGCTCGGCGGCTACGCCGACATCTTCCTCCGCAACACCCTCGCCTCGGGCGTGGTCCCGCAGATCAGCGCGATCCTGGGGCCGTGCGCCGGCGGCGCCGTCTACTCGCCCGCGATCACCGACTTCGTCTACATGGTCCGCGGCACGAGCTACATGTTCGTGACGGGGCCGAACGTCGTGAAGACGGTCACGCACGAGGACGTCGACATGGAGGGGCTCGGCGGCGCGGACGTGCACGCAACGACGTCCGGCGTCGCCCACTTCGCGATGGACTCCGAGGTCGAGTGCCTGGAGTCGATCCGGACGCTCTTCCGCTACATCCCGCAGAACAACCGCGAGGATCCGCCGCGGCGCGAGACGGACGACCCCTTCGACCGGGCGGACGAGGAGCTCCTCGACATCGTGCCGGACGAACCGACGAAGCCGTACGACATGCACGAGGTCATCCGGCGCGTCGTCGACGACGGCGAGTTCTACGAGGTCCACAAGGACTTCGCGCAGAACATCATCGTCGGCTTCGCGCACATCGGCGGGCATTCGGTCGGGATCGTCGCGAACCAGCCGGCGGTGCTGGCCGGCGTGCTCGACATCAACAGCTCGGTCAAGGGCGCGCGCTTCGTGCGCTTCTGCGACGCGTTCAACATCCCGCTCGTCGTCTTCGAGGACGTTCCGGGCTTCCTCCCCGGCGTGGGTCAGGAGCACGGCGGGATCATCCGCCACGGCGCGAAGCTGCTCTACGCCTTCTGCGAGGCGACGGTCCCGCGGATCACGGTGATCACGCGCAAGGCGTACGGCGGCGCGTACGACGTCATGAACTCGAAGCACATCCGCGGCGACCTGAACCTGGCCTGGCCGACGGCGGAGATCGCGGTCATGGGGCCGAAGGGGGCGGTGGAGGTACTGTTCCGGAAGCAGATCTCCGAGGCCGAGGACCCCGAGGCGGAGGCGAAGCGGCTGGAGGCGGAGTACCGCGATCAGTTCGCGCATCCGTACGTGGCGGCCGCTCGCGGGTACGTGGACGATGTGATCGACCCTCGCGAAACCCGGGCACGGCTCATCAGCGGGCTGGACATGCTGAGGAACAAGAGGGACGAGAATCCGTGGAAGAAGCACGGGAATATTCCGTTGTGAGGGGGCAGGGGTCAGGTGTCAGGGCTCAGGGCTCAGGGCTCAGGGCTCGGGGCTCGGGGCTCGGGGCTCGGGGCTC
>CALBZE010000012.1 GCA_937889645.1 uncultured bacterium | reverse complement strand
ACGCCCGGCCAAGGGAACCCCGGCGAGATCGCCTCGCCTGGTGGCGATTGGGCGCCGGTGGACCGCTGGGACGATTTCGTCCTGGCGGCGGTGCGCCAGGTCTACCAGGAAACGAGCGAGCAAGGGGATCCGGTCTACGTCCCGCCGAACCTCGTCAAGGCCATCATGCGGCTGGAGTCAGAGGGAGACCCGCAGAGGCTCAGCCCGGCGGGGGCCATCGGCTTGATGCAGGTCATGCCCTTCTGGTTCGACGACTACGGCATCTACGGCGCCGACCGCTTCGACCCGTACACCAACATCCTGATGGGCGTCCGCATCCTGGCGATCAACTACAAGCTCGGCAACCCGGCGACGAACGAACCCTCCTGGGAGTGGGCGGCGCGCCGCTACCTCGGGCTCGGCGGCGCCGACGACTACGGGACGACGCACGACACCTACTGGGCGGTCGTCAGCAAGTATTGGGAAGAACTCGACGCGGCCGCCCCGACGAGCACGCCGGGCGCGCTCCAGGTCGGCGAGGCGCGGGTCAACATCCCCGGCTACGAGGGGTTCACCGACGAGATCAACGCCGAGATCAACGCGGCGGCGCAGAAGTACGGCGTGCCGGCCAATCTCATCAAGGCGGTCATCCGACACGCCTCGGCCCGGGCGCCGTACGAGGGCGCGACCTACAGCCTCAATCACCGGGACGAGATCGTCAGCTATGTCGGGATCACCCGCAGCCTGGCCGAGCAGATGGGGCTCGACTGGGCGAAGCTGACGGGGAGCCGCGCCGGCGCCATCGAGGAGCTGGCCCGGCTGCTGCGCCTCTATGCCAGCGCGCCGGAAATCGGCGGCCGCTACGGCTGGGAGGGGGTCATCGCCCAGCACTTCGGCGGCGCGCCCGATCCCGCCGTGGGCGCTCGCGACGCCTACGGCCGCGACCTGCGCGACCTCCTGGAGACGATCATGGGCGACTGGTCGCGCCTCGACACGGTGTCGTGGACCCAGTCCAGCCGCTCGACACAGGCGACGACGCAGTTCAACGCCATCTGGGGCGGCTTCGACGCCCCGATCTCGCAGGAGTTCGGGCGGACCGAGTTCTCCATCGGCAACCCCTGGTACTCCTACACGACGGAGTACACCCGCGACCGCTCGATCATCCACGCCGGCGTCGATGTCGGCATCAAATCGTTCACGCCGCTCTTCTCCCCGGTCGCCGGGACAGTTGTGATCGCCGGCGGCTCGGGCTCCTACTGCGACCCCGGTCAACCGGAGCTGGGAGATCCCGGCTACGGCTGCGGGCCGGGCGTCGGCGAGCTGCGCATCCGCGTCGATGGCACGAACGACGAATTGATCCTCGGCCACATGCGGCAGATCACGGTCAAGGTCGGCGACCGGGTGACGCCCGGCCAGTACGTCGGCGTCTCCGGGAACATGAACGGCGCGCACGTCCACGTCGAGTACCGCCGCTGGGTGGGCGAGGGTGTGACCGACTCCGGCTGGGAGGTGGTCGATCCCCGGCTCGCCCTCTCCGGCGTCTTCGTCGGCGCGTTCGGCGAGGTGACCGCCCCGACGCTCGGCGTCTCGGCGGACGACTGGCGCAGCTTCGTCCGGGGCGCCATCGAGGGCCGGCCGCTGATCGGCCACGGCGTCGGCGGCTTCCACGACTGGCTGCGCGGCTTCCTCGGCGTCGGTTCCGCGCCGCGCCTGTTCGAGCCTGAGAATGTCAGCGGGTGGGTGCTCAATGCGTCCCAACTCCCGCGACCAGGGAGGAGCTGATGGTTACGCGCTTCGACGACTTCGTTCGCGGCCTGCTCGCGCAGGCGAACCAGACGGCGCGGCGAGTGCGGGCGCAGCCGCCGGTGGCGCAGATGGCGGACCTGCTGGCGGCCGCGCTCGGCGCCAGCGCCGCGGCTGGCGGGCCGCTGGTCGGCGCCGCGCCGCCTGCCGCAGCCGACCCGGCCGCCGCGCCCGACCCGGCGGCGATCCTCGGCGAATTGGCGAAGGTGCCGCTGCCGACGCCGGGTCAGCGTCTCCCGCCGCAGGCGTTCGTCGATCTGCGTCCGCCGCCCGACGTGTCGTTGGCCGAGATGCAACGCCAGGCGGCGGAGGCCCTTGCGCCGGCGGAGCGGTCCTTCGTGCCGATGGACCCGGCGGTCGTCTCACTCGTCATCGACCAGCAGTTCGCCGAGGCGGGCCAGACGCCGACGACGGCGATGCGGGAGATCGCGCCCGAGTCACAGCCGGGCTTCATTCCTGAGGTGTCGCCGGAGGAGGCGTTGCCGCCCCATCTGGTCGAGGCGCGCCAGTCGCCCAAGCGCAAGGAGGCCGAGAGCCGCACGCCGACGGTCGCGCCGCCCATCGTCGAGCGGCAGCCGGGCGCCTGGGACAACGACATCCGCGCCCGCGTCGCGCAAGGCGGCCTGGAGCAGGCGAATACCGCCTTCGGGCCCATCGAGCATACCCTCACGCTCGACGGGCTGGACCCAACACTGCGCCAATCGCTGGAAGGGACGCGCACGGCGCTGATCGAGCAATCGCACAAGCTCCAGGAGATGCGGCAGAATCCCTGGAAGTACTCGCCGCAGGAGGTCTCGCTTGAAGCGGATTTGACCGAGACCTATGCCGAGCTGGCCAAGACCTACGCCGCGATTGCCAAAGCCGAGGGGCAGGAGCGGGAGCTGCTGATCCAGGCGGCGCACGAGTTGGGCGCGGCGATCACCGACACGCGCCGGCTGCTTGATGCGTACCGGGCACCGGACGGGGCCGAGCGCGCCGAGGCGGAGCTCGCGCAGGCACGGCAAGCCTTCCTAGAGATGGCGGAGCAGTACCCGGAGGTGGAGCGCGACTACGTCCAGCGGCTCGGCGTCTACCTCGACGCGCAGAAGCGGTACGAGGACGCGCAGGCGGCGGCGGCGCAGGATCCGACGAACCAGGGCTTGCAGCAGGCGGCGGCGCAGGCCCAGTACGACCTCCTCGAGGCGCAACGGGCGCTGATGCCCGCCGAGCAGCAGCTGCAGCTGCTGATGGAGGCGGGCGTGCCGGAGTACCTGGCGCAGCGCGAATCAGCCGGAGCGCAGTTGCTCGGGCCGCTAGACCCCGTCTTCACCGTCCTCGACTGGCTGCGCCGGCAGAACGTCGCCCAGCTGGGCGAGCAGGCCTACCGGCACGCGACCGGTCAGGGGCCGGCCGTCAGCAGCTTCGAGCTGCAGGACGTCCGGAGCCTGCCGGATCTCGGCGGCGAGCTCTTCGAGCAGGTCGTCGACGCGGCGAGCAAATTCCCCGAGTGGGCGAACGACCCGAAGAACCGGGAGCTCATCAAGCAGGTCTACGAGCACGGCTACTGGAGCGAGGACGGGCAGTTCTTCCGGGGTGGCGCGGCCGTTTGGGAGTACTACATCGGCCAGCAGCCGTGGTACCGGCGGGCGATCGAGGACCTGGTGAACGACCCGCTCAACTGGCTGTCGCTGGCCGCGGCCCCGGCGGCTGGCGGCCTGCGCGCCATGGCGACCAGCCTCCAGGCGACGAATCCGCGCCTGGCGCGGTCGTTGCGGGTGGCGGCGCGGCTGGTCGAGGTCGGGGTCGACCCGACTGCGCCGATCACGGACCGGCCCGTCTCGGCGGCGGTGGTGGCGCTGCGCGACCGCGTGCTGCGGCGCCTGCCGGGCGTGCGTCGGGCGCTGGCGCCGACCGAAGAGGCGGTCTACCTCCAGACGCGGACGACGGCGGAGGATGCGCTGGCGTTCCTGCGCCAGCAAGAGGAGGCGGTGATGGCGGCCGCCCCGGAGCCGGGTCTGGGTCAGGCGGGCACGACGAGCGCCGGACCGTCGACCGTGCCAGAGACCGCGCCCGCGGCGACGACGACCAGCGCGCCGGGCGTGACGGGCGGCCCGGCGACGGCAACGACGCCCGCGAGCGCCGCCCCGGCCGAGACGACGGCAGCCACGTCCCCCACGACGACGGCCGCGCCGGAGCCACTGGTCACCAAGACGAAGACCGGGCGGGCGATCCAGGTTGGGGACGAGCGGGCGACGATCTCGCGCACCGCTGGCGGCGAGTACGCCATCCGCATCGAGCGCCGCGTCGTCGAGCGCGCCGGGACCGAGCAAGAGGCGCTGGAGCGCGCCACCGATCTCCTCACCAACCGCTGGCGGGCTAAGCAGCCAGCCACGGCGACGCCCGCCATCCCGGCGGCAACGCCCGCCGATCCCTTCGCTGGGACGGCGCTGGCGCGGGACCGCGCCCCGGTCATCGGCGGCCAGCCCGTCACGGTCGAGATAGTGGGCGACCGCTCCTATCGCATTCTCGCGCCGGGCGACGAGTTGCGGGCGTATTGGGACGAGCGAGCGCAGCGCTTCGCGGTGACGCGGGAGCGCGATGGGATCAGCCAGCCGCTCGGCACGGCGCGGACGGAAGCGGAGGTGGCGGACCTGGTCCTCCGCGAGCTGGAACGGCGGGCGAGCGCGGCTGCGCCGTTGGAAGCGCCCGATCCCTTGGTCGAGGCGGCGGA
>CALBZE010000011.1 GCA_937889645.1 uncultured bacterium | reverse complement strand
CTCACCGACGTCACCTACGTCTTCGACGAGCCCACCGCGGGGCTGCACCCGCACGACGTCCAACGGATGAACGACCTTCTCCTCCGGTTGCGGGACAAGGGGAACACGGTCCTCGTCGTGGAGCACGAGCCGGAGACGATCGCGGTGGCGGACCACGTCGTCGACCTCGGCCCCGGCGCCGGCGCGGCGGGCGGCACGGTCTGCTACCAGGGGAGCGTCGACGGGCTGCGGGCGAGCGGCACGCTGACCGGCCGGCACCTCGACTACCGGGCAGAGCTCAAGGGGACGGTGCGCAAGCCCGTCGGGAAGCTGGAGATCCGCAACGCGACGAAGCACAACCTGAAGAACGTCGACGTCGACATCCCGCTCGGCATCCTCGTGGTCGTGACGGGCGTGGCGGGTTCCGGGAAGAGCTCGCTGATCCACGGCTCGATCCCCGCGTCGGCGGGTGTGGTGTCGATCGACCAGTCGCCGATCCGGGGCTCGCGGCGGAGCAATCCGGCGACGTACACGGGGCTGCTCGAGCCGATCCGCAAGGCGTTCGCGAAGGCGAACGGCGTCAAGCCGGCGCTCTTCAGCGCGAATTCCGAGGGCGCCTGCCCCACCTGCAACGGCGCCGGCGTGATCACGACCGAGCTCGGATTCATGGCCACCGTGGAGACGCCGTGCGAGGACTGTGAGGGGAAGCGGTTCCAGCCGTCCGTCCTCGAGTACAAGCTCGGCGGCAAGGACATCGACCAGGTGCTGCGGATGTCCGTGGACGAGGCCCGCGAGTTCTTCGCCGCGGGCGAAGCGCGGACGCCGGCGGCGCTCAAGATCCTCGAGCTCCTGGCCGACGTCGGGCTCGGCTACCTCACCCTCGGACAGCCGCTCACGACGCTGTCGGGCGGCGAGAGGCAGCGGCTGAAGTTGGCCACCTACATGGGCGAGGAGGGCGGGATCTACGTCCTCGACGAGCCGACGACAGGGCTGCACCCGGCCGACGTCGAGCAGCTGCTCGGCCTCCTCGACCGGCTGGTCGACGCGGGGAAGTCCGTCATCGTCATCGAGCACCACCTGGCCGTCATGGCGCACGCCGACTGGATCATCGACATGGGCCCCGGCGCCGGCCACGACGGCGGACGGATCGTCTTCGAGGGCACTCCGGCGGACCTCGTCGCCGCCCGTTCGACTCTGACGGGCCAGCATCTGGCGGCGTACGTCGGCGCGTAAGGCGGGGTGCGCAGGAGGAAGCCGCTTCCCTGCTGCGCTCCCGTTGCGCCCGGCATCGGGTCGGCCTAAGATCTAGGCGAACCCGTCTGAAGAAGGAGGCGCCATGGGCGAAAGCGACACGGTCCGGCGGAGCTCGCCGGCGGTGTCCGGACTCCGGACGCGCACGCGGCGAATGGCGGTCGGCGCCGTAGGGGTGGCCGCGGCGCTGATCCTGGCGGCGTGCGCGGCGCGAGGCGGGCCCGGTGCGGATGCGACGTCGCCCACCCCCGATCCGGCGCATGGCCACGGCCCGGCCCAGACGCCCCCGCACGCGCAGGGAGACGAGGCCGGGCACGGCGCCGGGGAGCAACACGCCGCGGGCCAGCACGGCGCCGGGCACCAACACGACCCCTCACACCACCAGCAGCACCACGCGCCCGCGGGCGGCCACGTGGGTGATCACGCGGGTGGCCACTCGGGCGGGCACGCGGCCGGGCACGACCTCCCCGCCACCGCCGGCCCGGGCTACACCGTCGCCGACGTGCAGTTCATGCAGCACATGATCGGTCACCATGCACAGGCGATCGTCATGGCCCGGATGGCGGATTCACACGGCGCCGGCGACCGCGTGCGGGTGCTCGCCCGCAAGATCGACATCTCGCAGACCGACGAGATCGCCTTCATGGAGCAGTGGCTCGTCGTGCGGGGTCAGGCGGTGCCCACCGAGGAGCAGCGGCTCTCCATGGTGATGCCCGGGATCCTGACGCCCGAGCAGATGGCCCGGCTCGACGCCGCGCGCGGGGCCGAGTTCGACCGGCTGTTCCTCGAGTTCATGATCCACCACCACCGGGGCGCGCTCGAGATGGTCGAGGCGCTGTTCTCGGATCCGGGCTCTGCACAGGACCCGGACCTCTTCCGCTTCGTCACGGACGTGGATGCCGATCAGCGTGACGAGATCTACGTCATGCAGGGCATGCTCGCCATGCTTGCCACCACAGGAGGGAGCGAACTCCGATGAAAGGTCATTCGACGACGGGTCGACACGCTCTGACCCGGACGGCGGCGGTCGCGCTCGCGCTCGCCGCGTCGGCGGCGCCGCTCGCCGCTCAGCAGAAGGCGCAGCCGGCGCGGGACACGGTCGCGACGCTGGACGACGCGCGCGTCGGCCTCGGCCCCGGCCAGAAGAACAGCGCAGGGATCGCGATGTCGAACATGCGGCTGGTGTCGTATACGCCGAAGCCGGCGGAGTTCGACAACCAGCAAGGTCTGACGTTCGTGAACTCGGACCTGGCGTTCCGTGGCAACCTGGTCTACCAGGGCAACTTCAGCGGCTTCATGATCTGGGACGTGAGCGACCCGGCGAAGCCGCAGCTGGTGAGCTCGGTGCTGTGCGCGACGGACCAGGGCGACCCGTCGATCTACGGCAACCTGCTCTTCATCTCCGCCGAGTCGCGTCGGTCGCGCAAAGACTGCGGGACGCAGGGCGTACAGGACGGGCAGGACCGCATGCTCGGCGTTCGGATCTTCGACGTGAGCGATCCGCGCAATCCGCGTCTGATCAAGAACGTCCAGACGTGTCGCGGCTCGCACACGCACACGATCGTGCCGCACCCGACGGACGAACGGGTGATCTACATCTACGTGGGCGGGACCGCGCCAGTGCGTGATCCGTCCGAGATGCCGGAGTGTTCGACCGGGACGCCCGAGGAGAATCCGAACACGGCGGATTACCGGATCGACATCATCCGCGTCCCGCTCGACGCGCCGGAGCAGGCCGAGGTGGTCGGCTACGCGCGCATCTTCGAGGGGCTGCCGGCGGCGCCCGGCCGCGGCGGGCGGGCGTTCGACGAGACGACGGCCGCCCGGTTCGGCCGCGGCCCGCGAGGCTGCCACGACCTCACCGCGTACCCGGCGTACAACCTCGTCGCCGGCTCGTGCGGCACCTTCGGCATCCTGCTCGATGCCTCCGACCCGGAGAAGCCGGTTCGGCTCGATGCGAAGTCGGACCTGAACTTCTCGCTCTGGCACACCGCCGTCTTCAGCAACGACGGACGGATCGTCGTGTTCACCGATGAGTGGGGCGGCGGGACGTCCCCGCGCTGCCGGCTCGGCGATCCGGCCCGCCTCGGCGGCAACACGATCCTGACCATCGGCAGTGATGGGAAGATGACGCAGCACGGGTACGTCAAGATGATGGCCGCGCAGACCGAGACGGAGAACTGCGTCTCGCACAACGGCGGCCTCATCCCGGTGCCCGGCCGCAACATCATGGTCCAGGGCTGGTACCAGGGCGGCGTGAACGTCATCGACTTCACGGACCCCGAGAACCCGATCGAGATCGCCTACTTCGACCGCGGCCCGATCGACGGCGAGAAGCTCGTGATGGGCGGCTCCTGGGGAGCGTACTGGTACAACGGTTACATCTACTCCTCCGAGCTGGACCGCGGCCTCGACGTCCTCGAGCTGGTGCCGAGCGAGTACCTCTCGAAGAACGAGATCGAGGCGGCCAAGCTCGTCCGCATGGAGGAGTACAACCCGCAGACGCAGCCGAAGATCGTGTGGCCGGCAGCCTTCCCCGTGGTCCGCGCGTACCTGGACCAGCTCGTCCGGAACGGCGGCCTCCCCGAGGCCCGGACGAACGCGATCGCTGCGGCGCTCGATGAGGCCGAGGCGGTGACCGGTCAGGCGCGGCGGGATCGGCTGACGAAGCTGGCTTCGCAATTGGATTCCGACGCGCGGCGTGCCTCGGACCCGGACCGCGTGCGGGCGATGGCCGCGGCGGTGCGGGAGCTGGCGGAGGCGTCGCGGTAGTTGGGACGACGGAGGCGCCCGGGCGGGAGCGCGCCCCCGCCCCCCCCCCCCCCCCCCCCCCCCCCCCCCCCCCCCCCCCCCCCCCC
>CALBZE010000010.1 GCA_937889645.1 uncultured bacterium | reverse complement strand
CCACTTCCCATCCCGTACTCCCATAACGGCTGGTACAGAAAACGGGGTCACGTCAAACTCCCACGGCGGCGATCAGGCCGCCAGGAGGTGCCGACGCACTGACGGCTCGTCACCCCCGCCGAGTGGGACATTTTCAGTCGCCATAAGTGGGACATTTTCGATCGCCATTGACACAGGCGACCCGGTATTGGCCAATGCCTTGTGGACAAGCACCCTCTGCGTACCGCTTTCGATTCAGCGTCTCGCTGGACTCACCCGAGTTAGGGGGCGGTTCCTCATGAGGGGGCTGGGGACCGGGGCTTGCGGCGGCTTACCCGCTCAACTGCCCATCGTGGACGACGGTGCCGCCCGGACATCCCCATCTACAGGGGGTGTGGTTGTTGGGGGGTCAGGGCCGCTATCATGAAGCACGACGGGCCAGGAGGGGATCATGAGGACGCGACAGGCGGTGGCGCAGGGAGCGGCGTGGGCGAAGGGGCGGAGCGGCGGGGTGGGCGGACGGGGGGCAACCCTCTCCCCCGTCGTTACAGGTCCGGACGCGAAAACGTGCAACCAAAATGCAACGGCCGCCGAAACCCGTTGTGTCCCAACGGATTCCGGCGGCCTGTCAGCTCCCGCGGCAGGACTCGAACCTGCGACCCGACGGTTAACAGCCGTCTGCTCTACCAGCTGAGCTACGCGGGAATGTGTTCCGAGCATAAAAAACTAACCCGATGAGGGTGCCGGGTCAACCCCTGGCTGCGGTTTCGATGGGGCGAGCCTCGAGGATCCCGATGAGCTCGACCGGCACGGTGGGCGGCGCGGTGGTCCACGGCGACTGGCGGCGGGGTAGCGCGCCGTTCCCGGAGCACGTGATCGCCGCCTCGACTGCGTCGAGGAGCTTCTCGGTCGTCTGTTCCGCGTCGCGCGTCGTGGGGGAGCCATTGATCGCGGTGTGGCCATTGATCGTGGTGTGGCTATCGAGCGCGCGGCGCAGGGCCGCCTCGGCGCCTGCGTCGAGAGGGCGGGCGAGGGTGGCGAGGATGACGTCGGCACGGGCGCAGAGTTGCGGCTCGGGGCCGCCGGGGATCGCGGCGAGCGCGGCGAGGATGCGGCGGGCGGCGTCGGCGCCGGCGGACGCCGCGGACAGGCGGGGCGCGGCGCCGAGGGTTGCGACCCGTTCCGCGACCGCGGGCCGGACCGCCGCGAGCGCTCGCGCGATGAGGCGACGGTCGGGGGCGAGGGTGGGCGGGCGTCGCGCGACGATGCCCGGTCCGGACGCGAGCACGCCCGGCGCCGCGTCGCCGGGACCGAGCCGGTGCAGGTCCGACGGGGACGGCGCGTCCCTGGCTCCGAGAGCCGCGCGCAGGATCTCGGCGGCCGCCGCGTCGTGGTCCCGTGCGAGCGACAGGCGGCCGCGGCGGTCCGGTTCCACCACCCACCACGCCACCCGCGTCCCGACGCGGTAGGCGACGAGGATCCGGCGCGGGTGCGCCGGTCCGACGGCGACGCATGCGGCGACGGGGCCCGGGGCGTCTTCCGGGTGCGGTTGCCACGCCAGGGGGTCGGGCACTTCCGGGTCCGGCGGCCTCGGGTGCGGCGCGGCGGTGTACGCCCGCGCCGTCGCCTTTTCCCACGCCACCCTCAACCCTTCCAGCATTTCGAGCGCGGCGCCGTCCGCGCGTTCGATCGCGTCCAGCGCGTCCGGATCGCCGGCGGCGAGGCGGTCGATGAGGGCGCCGTAGCGCACGTCCTCGCCGCCCAGCACCGCGCCGTCCGCGCCGACGGTTCTGCCGATCGCGGTGAGCTTGGCGCGCAGCCGGTCCAGGAGCCGGAGCGCGCGGTCGAGGCCGCGGTCCGGGATGAAGTGGTAGGGGTGGACGGCCTCGTGCTGCGAGCCGAGGCGGTCGATCCGTCCGATCCGCTGGATCAGCCGCACCGGGTTCCAGGGCAGGTCGTAGCTCACCACGTGGGCCGCGTCCTGGAGGTTGAGACCCTCCGCCAGCACGTCCGTCGCGATGAGGAGGTCGACGCGCTCCCGGGCGGGCGGTGGGCGTACGTGGTTGGCGCGCGGCGCGAAGCGCTCGATCACCGTACGTCGTCCGGCGGGCGACGTCCCGAGGAACGCGCCGGTCCCGTCGATCAATGCGACGCCGCCGCGCCGAACCAGCGCGCGCCAGAGGTATCGCGCGGTGTCGCGGTACTCGGTGAACAGCAGCACCTTCTCCCCGCGCAACTCGCGGTCCAACAACGAAATGAGCCGGTCGAGCTTGGGGTCGTCCGGGCCAGCGCGGGCGAGCACGTCGGCGAGCCGGTCGCGGTCCGATGCGACGTCGCGGCGGAGTAGGTGGGCGTCGGTCGCTCGTGGGAGCGGCACGAGGGCGACCTCTTCGAGGACGAGCTGCGTGAGGTCGCCGTCGCCGCCGGCGGTGTAGAGGGCGCGGTGGTCGCGGGGCCGCAGGAGCCGGCCGCGGTCGAGCGCGGCGAGGAACGCGTCGAGGTAGCGGAGCTGGCGTCGCACGCTCGCGCGGAACGCGGCCAGGCTCGACTCGAGACGCTTGAGCAGCCCGGCGCGCATCAGATCGGCGACCCCGCCGGCGACGCTCGCCCCGGCCGCGGTTCCCCCTGCCTCCGCGCCGGCGCACGAAACGTCGTGGCCGATGTACCGTTCGGGCCGGAACGCGGCGAAGGTGAGCGCCTCGACCGTCTCGACGATCGCGTCGACGCCGGGAGGGACGCCGTCGAGCGAGTAGAGCACCGGGGCGGGCGCCGCGCGGCGCGGGAAGCGGACGGGCGACGGCGCACCAGGGGTCCGGATCGCGCCGTAGTGCTCGCGCAGGAACGGGCGCGTGCGGCGGATCATGACCTCACGCAGGACCGGGAGCAGTGTCGGGGGCGCGGCCGAGGTGGGCTCGGCGGCCGCGCGGATCGCCTCCTTCAGGTCCGGGACGCCGACGTCGCGGAAATCCCCGTCACCGGCGAAGAGCCGCAGTTGGAAGTATAGGTCCCACACGGAGTTGTTCACCGGGGTCGCGGTCAGGAGGAGGACGCGCGCGCCCCGGCAGAGCTCCGCCAACGCCCGGTAGCGGCGCGTGCGCGGCGAGCGGAACGCGTGCGCCTCGTCGACCACGACCAGATCCAGTCCCTCGAGGCGTGCGCGGGGGTACGTCCCGCGGCTCAGCCGTTCGTGGGAGACCCAGGCGAGAAAGGGACTACGGGGCGGGTCGGAGGGTGGGGAGGCCGTGGAACCCGGGGCGGAGACAGGTGCGTGGTGCGCGGCGACGGGCGCGCCGGGTGCGCAGCGCAAGGTCGCCGCGATGTTTTCGGGCATCGTCGCACGGGCGTCGGAGTGGGAGCGCGCGGCCGCGCCGTGCGACGCGGACACCCCGTACGCATCGGTCACCCCGTACGCATCGGTCACCCCGTACCGGCTTCGCAGGCGTCCCAGAGCGCGCGTCCATTCCCGGCGTAGCGCGGCTGGGGTGAACACGGCGACGCGGCGTCCTTCCCGGAGCGCTCGCTCGATCAGCGCGAGCGCGACGTACGTCTTCCCGAGCCCCACGCTGTCCGCGATCACCGCGCCGCGTCGCGATTCGAGGATACGGGACGCCCGGCGGACGGCGGCTTCCTGGAAGTCGGCGAGCTCGAAGACCTGCCCGCTCCCGCGGCCGTCGGCCGCGTCGCCGCCCGGCGACGTCCCGGGCGCGGCTGACGGGCTGGCGCCCAGCGCCTTCCCCGGCTCCCCAGCCCCACCCGCCACCACGCCGGCACCCTCCCCCTCTCCCTCCCCCTCCCCGAACCGCGCTTCCAGGATCCGGAGCGCCACCTCCCGCGCGCCTCCGGTGACGTACCGGGCGGCCGTCTCGCGCGTCCATCCGGTCGCGCTCCGCACCGTTATCCAGTTTTCCACTTTTCCACAATCGGGGCATTCAACCATGGGTCATGCACATGCGTTCCAGGGCCTCCCGGACGACCGGCTCGACGTCGTACGCGCGGTCCCAGAGAGCGTCGAATCGGGCGGTCGCGACGGCCGCGTGGGAGGGGGTGGTCAGGATGCACGTAAATGACGGTCCGTCATTGTGTTGCGGGGTGCCGAAGTAGATGCTTCCGAGGAGGGTCAGGGCACCCCCGCCGTCGAGTCCGCGGAGCACCGCGAAGTCGGGGCTCCACCCCTGCAGCCCGGCGGCCCGGACGGCCATCCTCCCATTGTCGAAAAGTCTGAGGAGAGTGAGTGCATCCCGCTGTGGATTACGGTGTTGGGAAGGGTGCGCGAGGGACTCGACGTCGAGTCGTCCGAGGAGGACGCGCCAGCGACGGATCGTCGCGACCTCGTCGGCGGTCAGGTCGATGTGGGCGAGCCGGATGCGCGCGACGGCGAAGTCGGCTTCCGTCGCGCGGGCGAGCGACGACCGGAGCACCTGTCGCAGCGAGGGCGACGAACGTTCGTCGAGGAGGATCGCGCTCATCGTGGTTTCCCCCGGAGCCAGAGGTCGAACTCGCGGATGGCGGCGACGTCGTCGCCGGAGAGCCCGTATGCGGCGGCGACGGTCGCGTTCAGCTCCTCTTCCTCCGCCGCGTCGATCCCGCGCCGTTCGTGGGCGCGCGCGGAGATCTCGCGCAACCGCGCCGCGCCGGGCCCGGTGTCCCAGCCATGGGGCAGCGGCACGAGCGCGATCGCCCAGGCGAGGAACCGGAAGCATGCGTCCTTGGCGCGTTCGGCTATTGTGCGCGCGAAGGTCCGGACAGGGAGCGAGTTGAGGTACGCGGCGAGGAGGAGCGCCTGCTCGTGCGTCGCCGTCGGGATGAAGTAGACCGTGTTCAGCGGCACGAGCGGCACGTCGCGACTCGTCGATCCGCGCACGCGTGCCGGGAGCGCCACGGCCTCCAGGGTCAGCGCGAGGTCGTGCCATGCGACTTTGGGCCCGAGCGTCGCCGGGGTGAGGCGGAACAGGGCGCCGGGCGGGAGGGAATCGCGGTCGCCGGAGCGGCTGCGGAGCGTGCCGCAGTGGCGCTCGAGGTAGCGGGCCATGCGCGGCGGCGGGGCGACCGGCGCGCCGGTCCGGTCGTCGTGGATCCAGCAGACGTGGTCGACGACGTCGTAGCGCCATGCGGCGAGGTCGCTGCCGCGGACGAGGGGGCGGAGGGCGTCCTCCTCGACGAGCGCCTGGAAGCGGCGCCCGTCCGCGGCGGGCCGGCCGTCCTTGCGCGCCCGGTCCCACCCGAGCGCGCGGACCCGGGCGAGCCCGCCGAGCTTGGGCGCGACGTGGCGGAACACGAGCACGTCGTTCGCGCCGGTCACGACGCCGCGCCGGACGGAGAGCCCGCGGATGGTGCCGAGCATTGGGCCCGCCTGCTGCATGCGACGCAGCGCCGCGCGCGTCGCCGGCGGCGCGAGCAGCCATGGCGACTCCGGGTCGTCCGGGAGGACGGGGAGGTCGCACTGCGGGATGCAGAACCGAAGCGGCTCGACGCCGCGGCGGATCATGGTGACGCGCACGATCGGCGCGTCGGGGCGGGACCAGGAGGATGCGGCCGCGGCGCTGTTCCCGCGGCCGTTCGCGCCGCCGGTCCACCCCTTATCCGCGCCGCCGTACCCGATGCCATGCCCACCGGCGTCGGCACCGCCGTTCCGACCGCCGTTCCCTCCATATCCCGCGTTCACCCCCTCCTTCGTCGCCACGACCGCCACCGTGAACGCGTCCGCGCGGAAGATCGAGCGCTGGTCGAGGCTGTGGTCCTCGATCGACGCGAGACGCGTTCGCGTGAGGAGCATGCTGCGTGCGCCGGCGCCGTAGAGCGAGCGGATCGCCTTGGCGGGTAGCAGCATCCCGAGTGTGCCACCGGGGGCGAGGAGGCGGAGCGAGCGCTCGAGGAAGAGGAGCGACAGGTCGACCTGCGCCGCGACGCCGCCCGGCGCGCCCGCGAGCGTCGCGCCGCGTCGCCACCCCGCGCGCCGGCAGACGGCGTAGCGGGACCGCACGATCCGCCCGACGGACGCGGGCCAGCGGTGCGCGCGGACCCACGGCGGGTTGGAGAGGACGACGTCGAAGCCCCGCGTCGTCGCCTCGGCGAAGTGCACGTCGAAGCTGAAGAACGGGAGCGCGCCCTGGTCGTCGAGCGCCGTCCGGAGCCGCTTGAGCTCGAGGAGCCGGCCGGCGACTTCGCGCGCGGCCGACTCCGCGCGCCGCGCGGCCGCCGGGAGGTCGCCGAACAGGTCACGCGCGGCGGCCGCGGCGGCGAACTCCCGGGCGCGACTCACCAGTCGTCGCTCGATCCCGTCGAGCCACGCGCGGGCGAGCCGGGTCTCGGCCGCCGCGAGCTTGGCCTGGAGCGCGGGCCGGGCGTCGGGGTCAGCCGAAAGGTATCGCTCAGCGAGCGGCGGGATCGCGCGGAGCGCGCGTCGGACCGCGGCGTCAAGCGCGACCCGGTCGACGACGTCGTCGAGCCCCGCGCCGGCCACCAGGTCGAGCGGGTCGAGGAGCGCGTCACCCTGGCGGATCCGACGGTCCAGGTTCGGGAGCGGGTCAACGGTACGCCGCGGACCGGCGCCGTTCGCTCTCGCCGCGCCGTCGTCGACCGCCAGCGCGAGCCAGAGCCGGAGCGCGCAGAGGAGCGCGGCGTCCTCCTGGAGGTCGACCCCGTGGAGCGCGCGGGCGACGACGTCGCGCCGGACCGCCCTCCGATCCGCCTCGCCCAGCGCCGCGCGCAGCCGGGTCAGCCGCGTGAGCGCGCCGAGCAGGAACGCGCCCGAGCCGCAGGCGGGGTCGAGGACACGCACCTCGCGAAGGGCATCCAGCAGGCGGGCGCGATGGTCCGCCGCGATTCCCGACGCGTCGCCGTCGCGGACCAGCCGCGCCGCAGCCCGGGCGTCCAGTCCCACGGTGCGCGTCACGTGCGTCTCGAGGGTCGTGGCGACGAGCCGGTCGACGACGGCGGCGGGCGTGTAGAACGTCCCGCTGGACCGCCGCCGGTCGGCGGCCATGAGCGCCTCGAAGACGCGGCCGAGCATCTCCGGGTCGACGCCGACATCGCCCGCGCCGTCCGCCGCCGCCTCGACCGCCTCGCGGGTCGTGAACCGGTAGCGCTCGAGGAGCCCGTCGAACGCCCCGGCGACGACGTCGTCCGGCAAGTCCAACAATGGGTTACGCCGTTCGAGCGCGTGCCGTTCGAAGAGCCCGCCGTTCAGGTAGGGCAGGTCGCCGAGCGCGCGGGCCTCGCGCGTGCGCCGTTCCGGACGGGTGTTGAGCGCGCCGAAGAAGAGCGGGCCGAGGACGGCGCGGTAGAACGTCCCCGCCCCCGGCGCGCGGCGCCAGCGGTCGAGGAGCGACGGCAGGTATGCCGTATCGCCGGCCAGGTGCCCCTCGCACTGTAGGAAGTAGAGGAACATGAGGCGGGAGAGGAGCAGCAGCGCGAGCGCGTCGCGGTCCGACGTCGCATCCTGCGCGATCCCGGCCCACGCCGCGGCGATCCGGGCGCGCTGCGCGCGGAAGTCGCGGAAGAACTGCCGCGTGACGCGGCTCCTGTCGAGCGCATGCGCGTGCCTCACCGCAAGCGCCACGCCCCCCTCGCCCTCCCGTGCGGCCAGCTCCTCCAGCGTCTCGATGTCGGTCCGACGCGGCGCCGCGCGGTCGACCGCGAGCTGCCGCAGCTCATCGCCGAGCCCGAACGAGGCGAAGGTCAGCCGGCGGTAACGCGGACCCGTGAAGAGGAAGAAGTTCAGGCGCGCGGGGTTGTATGCTCGGATTCGCCGCGCCACGCGCGCGATCGATTCCGCGCCCTCGTCCTCGAGTTCGACGACGAGCGCCGCGAGCCCGCCCCGCTCGCCCGCCGGGTAGACGCGTCGCACGCCGTCGACGCCGTCGAGCCCCCACCCGTCCGCCGGCCCGCGCGGAAGCGGCGATGGCGCCGGGAAACCCAGCGCGCGGAGCAGCGGCGCGACCCGCGCGGGGCCCGTAGCGGCGCGAAGGAGCGCGTCGAACGAATCAGTCGATCGTGACACGCCCCGGAAGAAGCGGGAAGCGCCGGGGCGACGCCATGGTGGGGAGGGACGGGATCCGGCCCCGAGAGATCTACGCGAGCTCCCACCCTTTCACGGTGGGCGCGTCAGGCCGGACCAGCACTACGTCGCCGGGGTCGTCGGGGTTCACGACACCGAGCACGAGGACCTCGCTGCTGAACCCCGCCACCCGGCGCGGCGGGAAGTTGACCACGGCGAGGACGTCGGTCCCGACGAGCGTCTCGGGCGTGTAGCGTCGCGTGAGCTGCGCGCTCGACTGCTTCACCCCGATCGGCTCGCCGAAGTCGATCCACAGCTTGATCGCCGGCTTCCGGGCCTCGGGGAACGGCTCCGCGCGGACGACCCGGCCGGCGCGGATGTCGAGGGCGAGGAAAGTGTCGACCGAGGTCTCGGGTTTGGGGTCACGCATAGGCTCACCCGAACACGAACGCCAGGATGATCTCGAACACGATCAGTGCGACGATCGCGGCCTCGAGGAGCTCGGCGCGACCGGTCGCGGCCTCGTCGTAGAGCGTCTGGTACGTGTCGCGGATGATCGCGAGCTTGCGGTCGACGGCGCCGCTCCAGGCGCGGACGCGGAAGAGGTCGAGCGCGGCGGCGTAGATGCGCGCGAGGTACACGTCCTCGGTGACCTTGAGCGCGTTCTCGACCCGTTCGGTCAGCTCCGTGACCTCGGCGACGAGGCCGTGGAGGTCGCGCGCCAGGTCGGCGTAGCGGCGGACGGCGAGCCCGCGCACGCGTCTGCGCATTCCCTCGACGCGGTCGTACATGCGCGGCAGCTCGCGGTCGAGCAGCTCGTCGTAGTACCGCAGCTCGAGGAGCTGGGCGTTGGCGACCTCGAGCACGTCGGCCACGTCCGTGTCGCCGGACGGCTCGTAGAGGAACGCGTGGTCCCAGGTCAGGACGGCGAGGTCGTCCGTGTAGTACGAGTAGGCGTGGCGCAGCAGCTCGGCGCGCGCGCCGGCGGAGAGCGGCTTGGTCTCGCCCGAGAGGAGCGGCGCGAGGTCGACGCGGCGGAGCAGCTCCTCGGCCAGGATCGGCTCGTCGAACTCCCGGACCGCGGTGATCTGATAGTCCTCCTCGAGGCCGCGGAAGGTGCTGTGCTCGATCGCCGGCCCGACCAGTTCGAGGAGTCGGTCGCGGAGCTCGGTCCAGAGCCGCGCGGCGTCGGGATCGGCGACCGTGCGCTTCACCGCGCCGGAGAGCGCGACGAACTCGTCCCACGACAGATCCGCCGCGTGCAGGCGCAGCGCGATCGAGACGACGCCGAAGTCGTAGATCCGGGCGATCGCGTCGATCGTGTACCAGGTGCCGTCCAGCTCCAGCTCGATCGGGCGCAGTCCGACCTCGATCGGCGGGACGCCGAACGCGATCGCCTTCGGGTCCGCCCGCCGCAGCCGGATCCGGGTTACGGCCGTCGGCGCGACGCGCGCGGCGATCGATTCGATCTCCGCCAGGTCGATCGTGTCGGCCACGTCGTAGAGGCGCATGGCCACCACGGTCCCCTGCCGGACGCCCGGCGCGCCGGTCCGCTCGGCCATGTTCGATCAGTCCAGGAGAGACGTCTGGGCGAGGGCCTCGGAGGGGACCTCGTGGCAGACGCGGCAGCGCGCCTCGTACGACTCGAGCCCGCCGACCTGGATCGTCGGCCCCTCGGCCGGTGCCGGCTTTCCGTCGACCAGCCGCTGGTTCCGCGTGGCCAGCGCGCCGCAGCGGATGCAGATCGCGTGGAGCTTGTCGACCATCTCGGCGATCGCCATCAGCTCGCCCATCGGCCCGAACGGCTGGCCGCGGAAATCCATGTCGGTGCCGGCCACGATGACGCGCACGCCGCGGTCCGCCAACGTGTTGGCCGCGCGCACGATCCCGTGGTCGAGGAACTGCACCTCGTCGATCGCGACGACCTGCGTGTCCGGACGGATCTTCTCCATCAGCTCCGTCGAGGACTGGATCGGCTCCGCCGCGATGCTCGACCCGTCGTGGGAATGGACCGCCGAGATGCCGCCGTAGCGGTCATCCAGGTAGGACTTGAAGACCTGCACCGTGCGCCGCGCCAGCAGCGCACGCCTCACCCGCCGGATCAGTTCCTCGGACTTGCCGCTGAACATGACCCCGCTGATGACCTCGATCCAACCGCCGCTCACGTTCTGATTCATAGGGGAGAGTCTAAGACGCCCGCCGGGGCGCTGTCCAGCGCCCGGCGGCGTGGGGGAAGGATGACCGGAACCTACCGGCGGAGCCGGACTTCCTCTTCGTCCTCGGCGACGTCCGCGTCGGCCGGACCGCCCGCGATCGCCGGCACCCGCAGCCCCTCGCCCATGGCGTGGTGCGGCGGGATAGGGATCGGCAGCCGGCCCGCGACCGCGACCGAGCCCGACAGCGCGCGCGCCGCCGCCCGCTGCGCGACCTCGGACTCGCTCCAGGCGATCATGTACGTTCGTGCGCGCGGGACCTGGCCGAGCAGGTATGGGTCGCCGAAGCTGACGACGACCGCGCCCTTGGCGGCCAGGCCGTCCGCCAGCTCCGCGATGGACTTGGGGAGGCTAAGGTCGCCCCGCCAGGGCGTGGCGCGGGCGAAGGAGGAGAAGACGACGACGTCGGCGTTTTGCGCCGCGCGGCGCGCCCGGGCGATGTCGTTCGGCCGCGACCGCTTCCACAGCCGCACCGTCTCGACCTTCGCGCCGCGTCGCTCCAGCGCCTTCGCGAACTCCTTGCCGTCGTCGCTGTTGCGGGAGTCCGCGTAGACGATCTGCACGACGCGCCGCCCTTGGAGCGGCGGCAGCATCGCCTCCTCCGGCCCGCGGACCAGCGTGACCGACCGGTCCGCGACCCGCTGCGCCCAGCGCTGGTGCTCCGGCGCCGAGAGGACCGTGCGCAGCGAGTCCAGGTCGACCTCCCGCTCGTGGTCCAGCCCGACCGCCGCCTTGGCCGCGAGGATCCGACGCACCGACGCGTCGATCCGCGCCTCCGTGATCCGCCCGGTCTCGACCGCCTCGACGACCGCGTCGATCGCCTCCTTCGCGCTCGGCGGCATGAGCAGGATGTCCGCGCCCGCCCGGATCGCCGCGACCGCGACCTCGCCCACCGTCCGGCCCTTGCGGATCCCGTCCATCATCAGGCCGTCGGTCACGACCAGCCCGCCGAAGCCCATCTCTCCGCGCAGCAGGTCCGTCAGGATCGCGCGCGAGAGGGTGGCCGGCAGATCAGGGTGCTCGGGGTCCAGCGCCGGGACCGCGAGGTGCGCCGTCATGATCCCGGTAACGCCCGCCGCGATCGCGGTCCGGAACGGCACCAGCTCGACCGTTTCGAGCCGCCAGCGCGAGGCGTGGATCGCCGGGAGCGTGAGGTGCGAGTCCTTCTCCGTGTCGCCGTGGCCGGGGAAGTGCTTCGCGACGGTGAGCAGCCCCTCGGACTGCGCGCCCTCGACGAACGCCGCGACCCGCTCCGCGACCTCGACCGCGTCCGCGCCGTACGCCCGGGTGTTGATGACCGGGTTCGCCGCGTTCACGTTCACGTCGGCGACGGGTGCGAAGGCGATGTGGATCCCCGCCGCGCGCGCCTCGCGCGCGGTGATCCGGCCCGCCTCGTGCGCGAGCTCCGGCCCGCCCGCCGCGGCGAGCGCCATGTTGACGGGGAGGACGGTCGCGCCGACGAGCCGCGTCCCCGGGCCCCACTCGAGGTCGGCGCCGACCAGGAGCGGCACCTCGGCCGCCCGCTGGAGGTGGTTCAGCCACGACGCGGTCCGTACCGCGTCGCCCTTGCCGACGATCAGCCCGCCGACCCGCTCCTCGACGACCAGCGTCCTGGCCCGGCGCGCCTCCGCCCGGTCCAGCTCGCCGCCCGGGATCCACGGCATCACCATCTGCGCGACCTTCTCGCGCAGCGTCAGACGCGAGAGCGTCGCCTCGACCCACGGCGTCGACCGCACGCCGGCCGGCGTCTTCACCGGCGCGGCCGGGATCGGGATCGGCGCCCACGGCCTCATCGTGATCGACGTCGCCGCGCGGCCGCGCGCGCCGGGCCCGGAGAACACCGCGTCGAACGACAGCCAGCGGCCGAACCCGTCCCCCGCGACCTCGCCCGCCGGTGCACCGAGCGTCGTCGCCCCGGACGTCGGCGCCCCGACCGCGACGTCCGCGGACGTCGCAGGGACGTCCGGCCCGGGCGCCATCAACGGCGTCGGCGCGGCGAGCGCCAGGATCGCGGTCAGCGCGAGATGCCTGCTCATTGCCACATCTCAACTGCTCCGGGGACCCGGTCTCTCGTTCCTATCGACGAGACCGGCGAGGATCGTGCCCGTGGGTTCGGCTGCGTGTGCGGGGAGAGCGGCGGGAAACGCGCATGCCTCCGTACAACCGAGACGTCCGCCAAGATGATGACGCACTCGCCACGAGCGCAAGGGGAGCGGGGCGTGGACCGCGCGGCTACACCCGGCTCGCCCGCGAGTCGGTCGGCGCGCCGGACGACGCACGGGTCGGCACATGGGTCGATGCACGGGTCGGCGCACCAGGCCCGGCCCGGCGCGGCCGCCGCCGGTCGCCCCGCTCGCTCGCCTCCGCGCGCAGGCGCGACACCAAACCGCCCACGGCCGCGATCACCCGCTCATCCCCCTCGCGCAGCATCACGGCGAGGATGTGCTTGCACACCTTCTCTCTCCAGATGTGATCGCCGCAGTCGCAGCGAGGCATGCGACGGGTGTAGAGGTCGACCCAGTGCTCCTCCTTCCCGCCCCAGACCCGGTAGCGCCCGGGCCCCGTCCGCCTGACCCTCAATCCGAGCGACCGCTCGAGTCGCGCCGGATCGACGCCGCCCGCCGCCTGCAGGTCCACGTGCGCGCGCCGTACGTGCGATACCACTCTGCTGGCCGACATCTGAATCCTTCCTGCAAGTTGCGACACTGCAACGGGATATACCCCGACCACCCTCCGGATGTCCCGCGCCGCGCAAAGGGACGCGGCGCTGCCGGCCACCATGGCGCTTGACACGCTTCCCGGCGCGGTTCAATGTTTTCGTCCGCCCATTCTCCCCACAGTCCCGATTATACGAGCCGTGCCCCGCGCCGTCGGCGTCTGCCCCCGGGCGTGGGTTGGCGGGACTGCGGGGGATTGGCGGTCGGTTCACGACGTCGCGCCTCATTCGGACGACGATGCCGCTCGACGGCACCGACGCACGATCACGTCAGGGACTTCATGAGCGCTGACAACGGTTTCTCGACCGGCCCCAAGCCATTCGCCCAGCAAGCCGAGGCGCTCATCCGCACTCTGACCGGCGTGCTCATGGCTCGCGTCGTCACGGACGAGCACGACCGCATCCACGAGATCCACGCACTCGTCGACGACAGCCGCGCTCCGGGCCAGTTCGCGCGCAACATCCAGTCGGCGCTCCTCGCCCGGTTCGGCGCGCTCGTCGAGCTCGAGCACATCTACGTCAGCAGCACGCCGGCGGGGCTACGCAACGGAAAGCACGGGCACGGCGTCGACGCCGCGAGGCCGTTCGAGGAGAGGACGTACGAGGCGACGGTGAGCGACGCGGCGACCCATGGGCGACGTCTTCCGGCCCCGGACCCGGCTGCGGGCCCGGCCACGGCCCCGGCCGTCGCCACCCTCGAGATCGAACGCGGCCGCACGCATCGCGTGAACTGCCGCCTCTCGATCCAGTGGGACGACGCCAGCTTCGTCGGCACCGCCGAGGTCGTCGACGGCCCCGGCGCACGCGCAGAGGTGGCCGCTCGCGCGACGATCGCCGCGCTCAACCGTACCGGCCGGACGCCGCCCCTCGCCCTCGAGGGGGTCCGCACGACCGAGATCGCCGGGCGTATGTACGCTACCGTCGCCGTCCGCGCCCACCTCGGGCGCAGCATACGGTACCTCGCCGGCGCCGCCGCCATCGACCACTCGGCAGAGGACGCCGCAGCCGATGCCACATTACAGGCCGCCGCGCCCTGCTTCACCACGGCTCAGCCCGGCTCGCGAGCTTCGCTCGCGGCGGCTTCATGATCGCGAGTACACCGTCCACCCGAAAAAAAGGAGCCCCCGTCCTGCTTAGCGGAGACCCAGCAAAGTCGTAGTAGCGGAGCGTCGCGACCTGACTAGCACATACGGTCGACGCCACTCCGAAGGGAGGTGACGCTGGTGTTTTCGGCGCTTTTTGAGTTCATCGCTGCGATGTTGAGCGTGCTGATCTCGGGGTTTGTTACCGTCGCGCAGTGATATGGGGCGGGGGCTCCAACATACGATGAATAAGTCAGCGTACAATTACGTCGTCTTGGTGAGCATAGCAGCTGGGATCGTGGTGCTGCTGCATGACTGGTCCGCGATCCCCGCTATGTCCAGGTACGATCTAGCTGGCTTGGCCGCCTTAATCGGACTGGGGATATTGTCCGAGGCGATGGCCATTTATTTGACGGTCGAAGGAGTTAAGGGCGCCGCTAAGTCATCCATGGCGTTCCTTCCGCTCCTCACGTGTGCAGTAATTTTCCCGCCTGAAGCGGCGATATTGGCCGCCGCACTCATCGAACTTGTAACGGAAGCCGCACTGGTGAGAATTCGAGCGGCTTGGAAGGCGTTCCTGAACGTATCTCAGTCGATCATTGCAATTGGATTCGGTGCGTGGATTTACCAAAGCCTTGGTGGTACGCATGGCACCCCACTTCAATTTGATTTCTCAGCGTTTTTTGGGCTTGCCATAGCGTTCTTCACCACTAATATGCTCAGTGTTAGTGCTTTCTTTGCGGTTCGCAATGGTAGTAAATTCATTTCGGTGGTCCGCCAGGTAGTAGGCCCAGGTGCAATCAATGTCGTTTACGGACTGCTCGCGAGTCCGATTTCAATGATTGCTGCGCTACTTTATGATAAGCTGTATGTTGGTGGCATCCTGTTGATTATCCTTCCTATTGTTTTGATAAGATACTCTTACCTATCAAAAATACAGCTGCAGCAAAGCAATCGTGATTTGTTGAAAGTTCTTATTAAGACGATCGAGACACGGGACCCGTACACATCCGGCCATTCCCTGCGAGTGTCGCGTCTTGCTAGATTGATTGCGGTGGATTTGGGCTTCTCTGCTAGGCGAGTAGAAACAATAGAAACGGCTGCTTTGCTTCACGACATTGGTAAGATCGACAGTGTTTATGCGGAAATAATCCAAAAGCGTGATCGGTTGACGGACGAAGAACATCGCGTGATAAAAACCCATGCCGTAAAGGGCGCAGAGTTACTTCAGAGCCTCACGTCGTTCCCGGACGACGTGATAAGGGGCGTGCGGCATCACCATGAACGGTATGATGGAAAAGGCTATCCTGATGGATTGATGGGCAAAGAAATACCGATTACTGCCCGAATCATCATGCTTTGTGACTCGATCGACGCGATGCTTTCTGACCGCCCGTACCGCTCAGCGATGACGGTCGAGCAGGTTGCAGAGGAGATTCAACGTTGCGCCGGAAGCCAGTTCGATCCGGACATCGTGGAGGTGGTGTTGCGCAAGGGGACGCTGGCAAAGGCGGCGGCACAGATCGGGGAAGAATCTCCGCTGGATCTAGTTGGCGCCTAGGACGCCAAATTGGCCGATTCCGCTATTTACGGCACGCCTGTGCCGCCACCCAATTAGTAGTGCCAGCAGTCACTCTCCCCGGATCACTCAGGCGGAGACTCCGAGCCCGGCAGGTAGACGCGTACGGCGCTCTCGAACCGGACCGGATCGATTCCACCTGAAGTGGCTTCGTGTCGAATCCATGATTCGACGACCCATTCCCAGCCGAGAGCTTCACGGACCTCGGTCGGCCGACAGCCGATGAGCCGTTTCATCTGATTGCTCATGGTGAAGCCGTCCGGATAGCCGGCCCGGGCGGCGATTCGGAATACCGTCGCCCGCTCCGCCTGGAGATGAATGCTTGCGAAGAGCAGGCGGGCGAATTGGAGCCAATGAGAGGGAACCGGAAGACCGGCGGCCGAGAAATGCCTGCCCAGCGTGCGGCGAGACGTGCTCATGCGTCGGGCAAGCGCCGAAATACTGGACACAGCCGGCACGAGTCGGAAGATCTGCTCGACCTCTTTCCGTATCCCGGGCGTTCGGAGCAGGCCGCGGATTTCGAGGTACGAGCCGACCGTGCGCGCGAAGTCCTTGGGCGGCATAGAGAGAATCTGCTTAATGTACCTGGGGGCAACGATGGCGCCGGAAGGCAGCACTGCTCTGGGCGCGAGCGCGTTCACGAACCGAAGGAGTGGCAACGCGCGGCCGAGCTCGCTCGCTGGCGGCAGGATGACGAAGAGCGGAACACCGTATGGCCGATAGGCGAGCCACTCGAACTGATCCTCCTGATCAATGCCGTCGACGAGCCACCAGATGATCGCCAGCCCTCGAGGAGGCAGTTCATTGCTCTGCCAATCCAGGTCGAGGGGTTGGAACTGATCGTAGGGTGGCGCGAAAAGGGCGAGCCGCGTTGCAAACGCCGGTGCGATTGGGACGAACATCGGCACCTCCGGGTTGAAGCGGAGTGAGGGGGTCGTTGCAACGCGAAGCCTAAGACTGGCGCATCATCTTATCGTCATAAGCGCATCATCTTAGCTGGCCGATCGCGGTTCCAGGCGTTCTCGATCGAACTTCGGAGGGGCAGATGGTCGAGATCCGTACCCTGGGTGAACTCTCCGTGTCCGACGGCGGACGGCGAATCAGGCTTCCGACGAAAAAGCACTACGCCCTGCTGGTCTACCTCGTGGCATACCCGGATCGCCCCTTCTTACGTGACCGATTGGCGGCGTTGCTCTGGGGAGGGTCGCCCGACTCGCGTGCAAGACACTCTCTGAACCAAACCCTTTACGGGATCCGTAAATACATTCCGGGGCTTCGCCTCCAAGTGACGGCGCATGAAGTGCTTATGCCAGCCGGCGGCGAGACCTACGCGGATTTCGTCGCGTTTCGCCGGGCCGTTGACGAACGCGCATACCGTGAGGCCGTCCGCCTGTACGTCGGGGATTTCCTCGAGGGATTCGCGATCTCTAAGTCGCCTGAGTTCGAGGACTGGCTTGAGAATCAACGCGAATCCCTAAGACGGCAAGCTGTAGTGTCGTTGGGTTGCATCATGGACGAGGAAGAACGGGCGGGCCACTGGGCTGAAGTGGAAGAGTTGGCCACTCGCATTATTAGAATCGATCCTTACAGGGAGACAGTCCACAAGGCGCGGATTCGGGCAATTGCTGCTAGTGGTGACCCCAGGCGGGCTCGGGAAGAGCTGCAACGCACAAGCGAGCTGCTTGGCTATGAGATTGAGGGCGCATTAGACGACATCAATCTCAGCGTAGAACGGGCATTAGAGCAAGCGCTTCTGGTCACTGACCTCGACGATGATAGCGTTGATCACTCGCCCACGAAGTTTGTGGGACGAGTCGAGCCATATCAAAGACTCTGCACGGAATGGAGACATGTGCGCTCAGGGACTGGTCGGGTTGTGCTCGTGACGGGCGAGGCGGGAATCGGCAAGACGCGATTCTGTAACCACTTCCTCCGCTTGGCGGCCATACAGGGGGCACGGTGTTTCCTAGGGCGTTGCTATTCGACCGAACGGAGCATCCCATTCAGCGGAATCGTCGATGCGTTGGCAAGTGGCTTACGCACTAAAGACGTTGACAGCCTGTCTCCTCGATGGATATCGGTCCTATCAGAAATAATACCGCAGATTAGCGCCCCTAGCCAATCAGAAGCTTGGTCGTTCGATCGAGAAGAATACCGCCTCCGCATATTGGAGGCGATGGTTCAGGTCACCACAAACATTGCAAGGTCATCGCCGGTCGTAATCTTTATCGATGATTTTCAATGGGCCGACCATTCTACAATTACAGTAGTCCATTACATGGCCCGGCGACTGTCTGGTCATCCGGTCATGACGTTGCTATCAATTAGGAACGATGATGCCGATTACAGTACGCCGTTGGCTCGGTTTCGTGCCGAGATGGCGCAACATCCGCAATGTGTTGAGATTGCACTTTCGGAGCTGGATCGTGAAGAGGTAAGACTACTTGTAGATTCCTATTGTCGCAGGAATGGCGTTACGGTTACTCAGGAACATGAAGAAGCTATTTTCCACCGAGTTGGTGGTCGCCCATTTTTCATAATCGAGCTGCTACGAGCTTCCGCTGTCTCTCACTCACCTGGGCTTACACTCGGCGAATTCAACAATCCTGCATCTCACGATCCTCTCCCGGAATCAATTCATCGGTTCCTGAGAACCCGATTTGATCTGCTGTCGCCGGAAGAAGCGCAGGTCCTCGGTGCGCTAGCAGTTCTAGGCAAGGGGGCGACTTTACATACGCTTCGTTCGGTGACGCGATTAGAGGATCTCACAACGTCTGACGTCGTAACCTCTCTAATCCGAAAAGGGCTTGTGAGAGAGACGGGTGGCGAGATTGGTTTCGCTCATGATCTACTCCGTGAGGGCGCCTACGAGTGGCTAGGAAGTTACAAACGTCGAGTTCTGCATGAATATGCGGCTGAGGCGCTCCAAGCCGAGCATCGTCCATCCCCCGGTATTCTTGCCGTGCATTATGACCTCGCCGAGAATAAGGCGCAGGCGTTCGATTACGCGTTGATGGCGGCAGAAGCGAGCGAAAAAGTGAATAGTTTGGTTGAGGCGGAACATTATCTATCTAGGGCGCTTGACAATGCATATGATGAGCGGACACAGGCAATTGCCTACGAAAGGATGGCGCATTTTCTGTTCCGCTCGCGTCGCTACGATGAAGCCGAAAAGTACTTCGATAACTTAAGCGAATACTATCGTGCACGAAGTGACCGCAGGGGCCTCCTGTTCGGGGATGTAAATAAGATTGCAGCGGCCCTTCAGTGTGGCCGGATATCCGGTAATGATGCCGTCAAGCTATTGGAAACCAGTGTGTATGCAGCCGAAGAGTTGAAAGAACGAGATCTGTTTACTTTCGCATTGCGGCAGCTAATTATCGCGGCTCATTCGATCAGTGATCGGATGGTTGTTTTGAAATGGGCAGACGTATTAATCGACCCAAGTCACTTGGACGAGTCCGGATCGAGCACGATTAAGAATCTTTGCGTTGCGTCGGTGGCGCTGGGCATTTATCGATCGGCTCAAGAGGGCCTCGAAATCGCTAACCGCGCTTGTGAAGTCGCTTACAGGCTCGACGATCGTCTTGGCCAGGTGGCGGCATTGAGGGCGCGTGCTGCTAATTACATGTGCCTAGGCCTATTGTCCCTTGCTATGAAGGACGTTGAGGAGGCGACCGACATGGCGGACCGCCTCGGCAACAGTCATAGACTGTTTGACGCACTAATTATAGGAATAATGGTTGAAAGAGCGCGCGGTAATTGGGATAAGGCAGATGAGTTCTGCAATAGAATAGATGCGATCGTCAATAATGGCAATGCCGGGTATTACGGGACAATTGCCAAGTCCAATAGAATGACCCTGGAATACGACAGGGGGCATAATGATGAGGCTACATACATTGCTGGGCATGTCATAGAAATGAATAGGACCTTGTCCAACCCATGGATTGACCTCACCGCCTGGAGCATCCTCGGCCTCTGCGCCCTCGACCGCGGCGCGATCGACGAGGCGCGCCGATGCCGCGCCGAGGTGCTGCGCCATTACGAAGGGCGCGACTTCTGGATCTCGGATGTCTCATACGCCGAGATTTTCCTTGCCCGGCTCGCGTCTCTGGAGGGCGACGTCCGGGGTGCGGTCGAGCGGTTGGCGCAGGCGATCGCGGCGTTCGAGGATCGGGACGTCCTCTGTCGGTCGCGGATGCAGCTCGAGCGGGCGCGGTTGCTCAGGGAACTGGATCCGGCGGAGTCGCGTAAGGAGGCCGAGCTCGTGCGGGCGCGGGCCGAAGAGATGGGTGCGCGGCCGCTGGTTGAAAAGGCGGAGGCTGTTTTGGCGTATTGATCGGGGCCGCGTCCGCGTCCATGACGTACGAGATCCTTGCGCCGAGCCGATCGTGAAGCGGAGCACTATGCTGGCTCCTGGCACATCGCTCAACGAGATCTTCCCTTGACGAACTGACACTCCTTGAGGCCGACCTCTCCATGAACGTCGACTCCAGCGATCTCCTGGAACCGGCGCGCACGCCGGACCGCGCGCCGGGCGTGACCGCCGTGGGCTCCGCCGACCCCCGTGCTTCCAACCGCCGCGATAGCGCCGCGCCGTGGCGCCACCTGACCGATTCCGATGGCCGCGCCTACGCCGTGCGACGCTTCTCGCCCTCGGACCGCCCCGCGCTCCAGGCGATGTACGAGGCGTTCGAGCCCAAGCGCGTGGCGCAGGGGCTGCCGCCCGCCAACCCGGCTGGGATCCGGCGCTGGCTGGATCGGGTGCTGCCGCGCGGCGAGCACGTCGTCGTCGAGATCGACGGCGAGGTGGTGGGTCATGCGATGCTGATCCCGCTGGAGGACGGCGGCGCGGAGCTGGCGAACTTCCTGCACCAGTCGGTGCGGGGGCGGGGGCTCGGTACGGCGCTGAACCGGGCCATGCTCGAGCTGGCGTGGGAGGTGGGGTACCCGCGGGTGTGGCTTTGCGTGGAGCCGTGGAACCGGGCGGCGGTGCGGTCCTACCTGAAGGCGGGTTTCCGGGTGGTGCGCGCCTCGCTGACGGCCGCGGAGGTCGAGATGGAGGCGACGCCGGCACGGTGAGTGCAGCCCGGCTCGGGAGCGTGAGACGGAGTTCCCGGGCCGGGAGGAGAGAGTGATCCACGTCGAATGCGCGGTGCCGATCCGGGCGAAGCGGGCCGACGCGTGGCGGCGGTTGCGGGCGAAGGTCGAGGCGCCGCAGCGGTTCCTGCCGAGAGTCGTCGCCTGTGAGATCGTGGAGCGGCGGGAGGACGAGGTGGTGAGGCGGGTGACGTTCGACGACGGCGTCTCCGTCCTGGAGCGGGTGGTCTTCGTGCCGGAGGAGGCGGTCGTCTTCCGGCTGGTGGACCACCCGAAGTTCGATGGCGAGATCCGCAACGTGCTGTTCGAGGCGGGCGGCACGTTGTGGCTCTCGTTCTACTTTCAGGGGACGGGGAAGCCGGGGGTGGAGCTGGGGCCGGCGGAGTACGATCAGCTGAGGGACGGCTTCGCGCGGGCGGTCCTCACCGCGGCGCGTCAGATCGAGCAGGGCGAGCCGGCGCTGGAGACCACCTGACGCGTTCCGGGGCGCGTCCCGGGTTCTCGGTCGCGGGTGCGTGGCGCCGCAAGAGCGCGCCGAGCGCGGCGCGCATCTCGTCGAAGGCGACGTCGCTCGCGAAGCAGACGTCGGCTCCCCGTTCGAGCAACTGGATCCTGCGCTGGACCGTGTTCGCGTGGATGGCGACGATGGCGACGTCGGCGCCCGCCGCGTCCGCGCGGGTCGCGTCGATGACCTCGAGCGCGGCGTCGCGCGGGAGGTCGGAAGCGACGACGAGTGCGTCGGCGGGCAAGCGTCGCATGAGGGCCCGCGCGTCCTGCGGGTCCGCGGCGGTCTCGACCATGAACCCGTGGCTGCCGAGCCGCGCGGCGAGGGCGAGGGCGCGGGGGTGGTCGCCGTCGACGACGATGATGTGGTGGCGGAGCGCGAAGCCGACGGCGCGTTGCCGCAGCCCTCGGGGGAGCGTGCGGATCAGCGCGTCGACGACCTCGGGGTCGTAGCGCCTCCCTGCCTCGGCGTCGATCTCGGCGATCGCCTCCACCAGCCGGCGCGCCGGACGGTTCGGCCTTGGCGAGAGCTTGGAGACGAGCGATTCGGCCACGGCGAGGATGCGTGCGGCGCGGGGGATCGCGTGGCCGCTGAGCCGGTCGGGGTAGCCCCGGCCGTCCCAGCGCTCGTGGTGGTGCCGGATCGCCGCGCGCACGCCCTCGGGGAGCTCGATCCCGTCGAGGAGCCGGAGGGCGAGGTCGACGTGGTGCTCGTTGGGACGCCCCGCGTCCGATGCCTCCGCCCCGGCTTCGGCCTCCGCGCGGTCGCCGGGCGCGCCGCCGTGCCGGGCGAGCGCCAGCCGTCCCAGGTCCCGCAGCAGAGCCGCGAGGGCGAGCTCGTCCAGCTCGCGTGCCGTCATCCCGCACTCACGCCCGATGGCCACCGCAATCAGCCGCGTCAGGCTGGCCTCGCCGCGCCGGTACGGGTCGGGGTGCTCGAGCAGGCCGATCAGGCGATCGGTCAGCGCGACGACGTCGATCGACGTGCCCGTTGCGGCCGCGTCGCCAGACGGGGCGTCGGCGGGCGTTTCGTGCGGCGTTTCGTGCAGCGTCTCGTGCAGCGTCTCGTGCAGCGTTTCGTGCGGCGCGGCGTCCGGCGCGGCGTCCGGCGCCGGGCCAGGCGTCGGTGCAGGCGCGGCGGCACGCGGCGTCGCCCCCGGCCGCGCAGCGCGGAAGTCGAGGAGCGCGTCGAAATAGGCGCCGATCGACGAAGGCTGGGCGGGCGGCGACGGCGGCGTGGGCCCACTACGCCCGTCCGGTTCCCGATACCTGGCGACGACGTTCCGCTGCGGCGCCGGGGTCGGGGCCGCCGCAGTCGTCCGCCCTTTCCCGTTGCCTCTCGCCGACGACCGGCCGGGATCGCCGACCCGCTCCGGGTCCGGCGTGCGGCGAGACGGGATCTGCGAGAGCCACTCCCGGGCGATCCGGTTCTCCGGGTCCAGCTCCAGCACCCGGCGGAACTCCCGCTCCGCGCCGGCCGCGTCACCCATCTCCCACAGGACACGCCCCAGGACGATGCGGGCGCTCGGGTACTCCGAGTGACGCGCGATCCCCCGCTCGGCCGCTTCTCGCGCACGGACCAGATCGCCCGCCTTCCTGTACGCCTCCGCCAGGTGCGTCAGGATGCGGACGTTCGGGTGCGCGGCCGAGAGGAGTCTAAGCCGCATGATCTCGTCTTCGTACGGGCCGCTCATGGCGTGCGGGATCGAGGGCCGAGGCGCGTCGGACCGACCGGCGCCGGACACTGAACGGTCGTTCGACTGCGCGTGGAATATGCTGTCGACGACCGCGCTGTCAACGAAATCGTGACGCACGGCGGTCCGGCGGCGAAGCGCGGGGCGCCGCCGAACGGCCGCGCCCGCCGCCAACCAGTCGCGCCCGCAGCCGGCCAGCCGCGTCCGGCGCCGGCCGGCCGCGTCCGGCGCCGGCCGGCCGGTCGCGCGCAGCGCCGCCGTCTCCTTCTAGTATATGTACACAGGCGTCCCGACCTTGACCTTCGCGTACAGCCGCGCCAGGTCTTCGTTGCGCATGCGGATGCACCCGTGGCTCGCCGCGCGGCCGATCGAGTCGCGGTTGTAGCGGTGCGTGCCGTGGATCAGGTAGCCGTCGCCCAGGTCGAGCTTGTAGGGGCCGAGGGCGTCCGGGATCTTGCGCTGCCTGGTGTCGAGCGGCGGGATGAAGATCTTGCCGTCGAAGATGATCTCCTTCCCCGGGGTGAACGGCCAGAAGTTGCCGAAGCGGTTCACGCGGCCCACGTCCTCGCCCCGGATCTCGATGTAGGTGCTATCGCCGAGCATGTAGCGCTTGCCGCGCTCTAGCCGGACCACCTCGAGTTTGCGGTACGCCGCTTTCTCCAGGTAGTGCCAGTCCGGCGGCACCCAGACCGGGTTCTCCTCCTTCTTCAGCACCTTCCGCCGCCCGCGCGGGGTGTGGAAGCGGAACGTCCGCCCCTGGAACGTGAACGTCTCGTTCCGGCCGATGGCGATCGGCGCCGAGAGGACCGTGTCCGATCCCTCGAGCAGCCACAGCCGTCGAGCCTTCAGCGAGACGACGATCCTCGGGTCGTCCGACGCCAGCGCGGCGCGCCAGATCGCGTACCCGGGCGCGCCGACTTCCGGCCCCGCCTCGGCCGGGTGCGGCGGCGGCGATTTGACCAGCCCTTCCAGCGCGGCGCATCCGGCGAATACGGCCGCGGCGACGAATCCGAGCGCGCCGTAGCTCACGTGGCGACCGTCCATCGATCGGACCGCACTCATCCGCACCCCCAACAGATGTTTCCGATGGCAGGGATGCAGAGAGCGGGCCATGCCCCGTGGGGGACAGAGGGCGCAGCGCCGTGGTTCCGCACCGCGGCGCCGGGCGCCGGGCACGACGGCGCGGTCAGCGGTCGGTCGCGACGCCGAGCGTCAGGCGTTGATCGCGATCCCGCGCGTCGCCAGGATGCGTTCGATCGTCTGGCCGATCTTGTTGTTGGGCGTGGAAGCGCCGGCCGTGAGCCCGATCGAGACGGGGCCGGGCGGGAGCCAGTCGGCGGTGGTGACCTCGGGCGCGTTGGGCGCGAGCTCCGGCTTGTGACGGATCGTCCCGGCCGCGGGGTCGATGCACGACGCGTCCTGGATGTGGAACGTCGTCGTGTACTCGCGGCAGAGGTGCGCGAGGTGGTTGGTGTTGGAGGAGTTGTAGCCGCCGATCACGACCATGATGTCCGGCGGGTCCTGCATCATCTTGAGGACGGCGTCCTGTCGCTCCTGGGTGGCCGAGCAGATCGTGTCGAACGAGCGGAAGTGCTCGGCGAGGCGGTCCTGGCCGTAGCGACGGGCGAGGCTCTTGCCGATCTCGGCGGCGATGGCGAGCGACTCGGTGGCGAGCATCGTCGTCTGGTTCGCGACGCCGATCCGGACGAGGTCGGTGTCCGGGTCGAAGCCCTCAGTCGCCTTCTTGCGGAAGTGCTCCTGGAACGCCTCGCGGGACAGGGCGTTCTTGTTCTGCTCGATGTAGTCGCAGACGATGCGCGCCTCCGTCATGTCCCGGACGATGATGTACTTGCCGCCGGGGTGGAGGAGGACCTGCGACGCCGTCGCGCGCGACTCCTCGTGGTTGTACTTCCCGTGGATCAGCGCGGTGAAGCCGTCGCGGGCGTAGGACTCGACGCGCTTCCAGACGTTGAGGACGGAGCCGCAGGTCGTGTCGACCAGGATGCACCCGATCTCGCGGAGCCGACGGAAGTCGTGGATCGTGACGCCGAACGCGGGCATCAGGACGACGTCGTCGGAGGTGATCCCATCGAAGTCGAAGCGGCCGTCCTCGTCGGGGTAGAGGAACGTGATCCCCATCTCCCGCATGCGCTGGTTGACGTGCGGGTTGTGGATGATCTCGCCGACGAGGAAGATCCGCTTGTCGGGGAACTTGTGCGCGGTCTCGTAGGCGTAGTCGACGGCGCGGTCGACGCCGTAGCAGAAGCCGAACTGCTCGGCCAGGCGGATCGTAACGTCGCCGAACTGCCGGGTGAAGCCGCTGGCCTTCAGCTGTTCGACGATCGCGCTGTGGTACTCGGCGGCGACGATCGGCTCGATCGTCTTCTTGAGGCCGAAGCCGCGCCGGAAGTAGGTCTCCTCCATCTCACCGCCTATGGTCACGCCGCCGAGGGCGCTCGTTCTCGAGAGTGGTCCGCCGGCTGCAGGGTCGCCGGCCGGGCGCGGGGCGCACCCGATCGTTGCGTGTACGGGGCGCGTGTGGTGCGCCGTCGCCCGGTCGAATGGTACGGGAAACGCCGGGGCGGATCAAGGCGACGCGGCGGCCGCGGCCGCCGTGCGCGGGGCACGCTCCGTGCGCGGCGGCGTCCCCCGCGCCCGCATCCGTCGCATCCGCCCTCATGAAAGGAGGCGCCTCATGGCGCGATACTACCCCGGATGGGGCCTTGCCGTGCTACGGCTGACGCTGGGGCTGATCCTGCTCGTGCACGGTTGGGACAAACTCTTCGGCGAGGCGGGCGTGGCCGGGTTCGCCGACGGCCTGGCCGCGCCCGGCTTCCCCGCCCCGGCCGTCTTGGCCTGGGTCGTCACGCTCGTCGAATTCCTCGGCGGCCTGCTCCTCCTCGTCGGCTGGCTGACCCGCTGGGTCGCGGCGGTGGCGTTCGTGCAGATGCTCGTCGCGACCTTCACCTCCCACGTGCAGCACGGCTTCTTCGTGTTCCGCCCCGAAGGCGAGTGGGGTTACGAGTACAACCTGCTCATCCTGGCGGGGCTGGCCGCGCTGATCCTCTCGGGCTCGGGGAAGTTCGCGCTGGACGACTGGCTGGTGCGGCGGGCCGCGGGCTGATCCGGCGGCCGGGACGCGGATACCACGGGCGTCCGCTCGGCCCCCGGGCGCCGGACCGGCCGCCGCGCCCTTGCCCGCGTCGCCTCGACGCCCGAACTGGTTTCCCGCGCACCCGAGCCGTATATTGACCGGTCTGGCGACGAACATCCCCGGAGGACGAGGAAGTGCCATCCACGGATTTCCTGAAACGGCTTCTCGACACACCCGGCCCCAGCGGGTTCGAGGCGGCGGCCGCGCGAGTCTGGCGGGAGGAGGCGGAGCGGTTCGCCGAGCGGGTGGAGGTCGACGTGAGCGGCAACTCGTACGCGACGGTCGGCGCGGGCGGGTCGCCGCGGGTCATGCTGGCCGGTCACGTGGACGAGATCGGCCTTATGGTCACGCACATCGACGACGACGGCTACCTCTACTTCGACGGGATCGGCGGCTGGGACCCGCAGGTCCTGGTCGGGCAGCGGGTGC
>CALBZE010000009.1 GCA_937889645.1 uncultured bacterium | reverse complement strand
CCATGCGCAGGTACTTGGCGACGGTCACGCCCGGGATCGCGACCGGGTACTGGAACGCCATGAACAGGCCCATGCGGGAGCGCTCCTCCGGCTCGGCCTCGGTGATGTCCTCGCCCTGGAAGACGATCTGGCCCTCGGTCACCTCGTAGGCCGGGTGCCCCATGATCACGTTCGCGAGGGTCGACTTGCCCGACCCGTTGGGGCCCATGAGCGCGTGGATCTCGCCCTTGGAGACCTCGAGGTCGACGCCCCGCAGGATCTCCTCGTCCTCCACGCTCACGTGCAAGTTCCGAATCTCGAGGTCAGCCATGCGTATTTCAGTCTCCGTTCCGTTCGTGTTCAGTTTCTGGGCCGTCGGGCCGCCTTAGGCGGGCTGGGCGGCGAGCGGGACGCTCGGGCCGGCCTCGGCGAACTCGACGAGCTCCGCGAGCGTGGTGCCGGCCAGGGCTCGGGTCACGCCGCCTTGCACGCGCGTCCACAGGAGCTTCGTGGCACAGGCGCGGTGGCTGTCGGCTTCATGAGAGCAGAGGACCCGGCCCTCGCTGTCAGGGTGGAAACACTCCATCGGGGCGATCGGCCCCTCGAGCGCCTGGACCACCTCGATCATGGTGATCTCCTCCGGCGGCCGCGCGATCCGGTAGCCGCCGTGCGCTCCGCGCACCGAGGTGACGAGTCCCGCCATCCGCAGCTTCGCCACCAGGTGCTCGAGGTAGGAGAGCGGCAGCGCCTCGGCCTCGGCGACCGCGGTCAGCGAGACCGGCGGCGAGTTCTCGGGGTCGGCGCCGGTGCGCCGCCCGAGCTCGACCATGAGGCGAACGCCGTACTCCGCTTTCGTCGAAAAGAGCATCCGGGCACAAATCCTAGCCGAGGGGTCGGTTATGCGCCGGATGGAACGCTTGACAGGAGGCAGTGACTGTGTCAGATCTGCGCCAGATCTGAGGACTAGATCCCTGTGGTCTCTGTCAGCAACGACTTGGATTCGGAAAGGGGGGAGATATGTCCCATTTGAACGAAGGGTCAGGCAGTGCGCTGCTTGGGACCCTGAAGCAGATCGTTGACCCCGGCACCGAGCTCGGCAGGTCGAGCGCGGTCCGGCTGCGGGCGCGGCTGCAGCCCGCTGGCGGCGCGGGCGCCAAGCTGATGCCCCCGACCTACGCGGGGGACGACGGCCCCGTCTACGTCCGCGAGCGGCGCGTGATCGAGGGCGAACGCTTCGACTGCGTATCGCTGGACAGCGTCGCCAGTCAGGCGAACCGCATGGAGGAGTACCTCCTCGAGGAGATCGAGGACGGGCGGGCCGAGGTGCCGACCATCTGGGTGGACCAAGGGAAGTTCGGCGTCCACACGGCCCTGGGTTTCCCGCACCGCTCCTTCGACGCTTGGATCGAGGACGCGTATCTCGACGGCCAGCGCTTCGGCGACACGGAGCTTTGGGAGACGCTTGCTTCATCGAAGCGCCGCGACCTCACGGCGCTGATGGAGCATTCGCCGGCCTCGGTGATCCTCGGTTCATGGGCATCGCGCTCGAAGAATCCACAGGGCACGGCGCGGCTGCCACGGATCCTGGCCAGCGAGATCATCGCTGTCGACGCTGAGGAGGGCGCGAGGGCTGCGAGCCGCATCGACGTGCATCAAATCAGTGCGTCGATCCCGACGTATGCCGCCGCAGACGGCGACCGGTTCGTGCTTGATGAGGAGCGGGCCGCTCAGGACGAGAAGGGAAAGCCGATCCTCGCTGGCGCCGGGGAGAAGCGAGGCAAGCCCTCGGCCCTGGGCTACGGGAACGTCACCCCGCAGCTTGCGTCCCACGGCGGCATCACCGCGGGCTACGCGCTGCAGATCGCGACGATCTCGCTCCCCGCTATCCGCGAGTGTCGATTCCCCATCGAGGGAGAGCGTGACCGTGACCGCGACGTCTCCGGTAGGGCCCTCCTTCTGGCGCTTGCTCTGCGCATGCTCGCCCTGCAGGTGGAGCGGGGGTACGACCTGCGCTCTGGCTGCCTGCTCGTTCCCGAGGAGGAGCCCACGTTCGAGCTCCTCGACCCCATCGCTAAGACGACGGCGAGTTGGCCTGTGCTCGGCGCTGACACCGCAGCGCTGCTCGACGCTGCGGTTGAGGGTGCCCGCGAGAGGGGGATTCGATGGGAGACGCCAGGCCTGAGGCTCAAGGCGAGCGACGTCCAGCTCGAGCTCTTGGAGCGAAGCCTGGCGGAGGCGCCCGCCGAGGGAGACGGGGAGTGAAGCGGTGCTGGCGATTCGCTGCCAGTTCCTGCAGGGGACGTATCAGGCCTCCCCTCCCGGCGCCCCTGGCGTCGTCGAGTGGCCTCCGCACCCGGGCCGTTTCCACGTTGCCATGGTTGCGGCCGCGTGGGCGCTGGCTGCCGACGAGGTTGATCCTCGGGATCTCGAGGCCCTACGGTGGCTGGAGGGGCAGGGTGCGCCCGAGCTCGTCTGCCCGCCGGACGCAGCCGAACGGTCCGCTCCCCTGGTCTACGTCCCGCGCAACCTGAGCAAAGCCGAAGCAACCGATGCGCGCGGTCGCATCCGCAGGGGGGAGGACGTAGGGCGCCAGGTGGGCCGCACCGGCCGGCGCTTTCCCACGATGGTCGTGGGCGACGAGCCGGTGTGGTTCGTCTGGCCGGACGCGAAACCGGACGAGGGGATGCGCGAGCGCCTTGGCCGGATCGTGGAGGCCGTGCAGTACCTGGGCTCAAGCCGAAGCCCCGTCGCCTGTTCGCTCGCCGACGATCCGCCCGCTCCGACCCATCGGCCTGGGGGAGGTGGCCGCACACTCGCATTGCGCACCGCCGCGCCGGGAATGACCGATCAGGTGCTGGCGTTCAGGGAGGCCGAGGCGCCGCCCGGGCTGGGATCGACCGTGGTCTACGGCGATGAGCGGCTGGAGGAGGGGCCGCACGCTGTCTCCGGTGCGTTCGGGTCGCTTGTGGTCATGCGCAGAGCCGACGGCTTCCCGCTAGGGATCCAACACGCGGGCCTTGTCGCGGAGCGGTTCCGCGCCGCCGTCCTCAGTTGCGCGGGGGACGCGGCGAGCGCAGCGCTGCACGGGCACGGCCGCAACCCGCACGTGGCCTACCTCGCCCTTCCGAACGTGGGCCACCGCTACTCCGACGGGTCGATCATGGGCGTCGCCGCGGCGATCCCGGCTGATTGCACGGACGACGAGCTGGCGGAGATCGTCACTTCCGTCTCCGGCGTGGACCGTCTCGCTATCCACGGCGGCGTGGTGCCGTGGCGCCTGGAGCGGGCGGGTGGCGACGGCCCCCGGACCCTCGATCCAGCGACTTGGATCGGGCCGAGCCGGGTGTGGGCCACAGCCACGCCGGTGCTACTCGACCGCCATCCGAAGGCAAGCCGGGGGGAGACATTCGAGGGCATGGTGCGTCGGAGCTTCGAGCACGCGGGTTTGCCCGTCGAGCTGGTCGAAGGGGCGGTGATTCAAGTCAACAAGGCGCCCTTCCTGCACGGGGCTGTCCCGGCCGGCCTGCATTCGGCTCCGTCCAACCGCAAAGCCGTCGCCTTCCACGTACGGGTCGAGTTCGAGCGGGAGGTTCGCGGCCCCCTGCTGGCGGGACGCGGGCGCTACCTGGGGATCGGGTTACTTAGGCCCGTCCGGACCGCCGGTCGGCACTCACCTAGCCAAGTGGCTGCGGAGGTGGTCGAATGAGCGGCGTACGCGAGGAGTTCGCGGCCTTCTACCGCGAGCTTCACGAGGCGATCGGCCAGGAGCAGGCTGGGCAAGGGGCATCGCCGACAGGCGCACGTGAGGCCTACCTGTGGCAGCAGCGCTTCGCCGAGGAGCTTGCCGCGGGCGAGGCGATAGAGATGCTCGATGTCCCGACCGGCTGCGGCAAGACCACTGCGATCGAGTGTTTTCTGTTCGCGCTTGCGTGGCAGCTCCGGCAGGGACGTCGGGACCTGCCGCTGCGGCTCTTCTGGGTAGTCGACCGGCGCTCGGTCGTGGATCAGATCTTCGACCACGCCGCTTCGGTGGCGACGGCGTTGGAGCGCTCGCCGGGTGAGAGCGTCGCGTGGGTGCGGCGCGAGCTCGCTGCGCTCGATCCCTGGCTTGAGGGCGGTGCGGTGCAGGTTCGACGCTGGCGCGGCGGCGCGGGGCTCCGCCCCGAGCCGATCTCGCCCGCAGCGGCCGCGGTGATCTGCTCCACCGTGGACCAGATCGGGTCGCGGATGCTGTTTCGCGGCTACGGGGGGTCGTTCAAGACGTGGCCGGTGGATGCGGCCCTCGTCGCCACCGAGAGCCTGGTCGTCTTGGACGAGGCTCACATCGCCCGGCCGTTCCTGCAGACGGCACGCGCCGTGGCCGACTACCAGCGCGAGGCTCCCCGTTGTCCGGTGCGTCCGCTGCGTGTGATTCGAGCAACGGCGACGCCCGACGTAGACACTGCCGTGCGCGCGTTCAGGCTCGCCCCTGAGGAAAGGGGCGAACTCAAGGGCCGGCTGGAGGCGAGGAAGGTCCCGCGGTTCGTGCGCCTCGGCTCGAAGGACTCGGACGGCCTTCCCGGAGCGCTCGCGCGCGAGGCGATGCGCCTGGCGGACGAACGGGGAGGGGTGATCGGGGTGATCGCCAACACCGTCGCCGACGCGCGCTCGGCGTTCGAGCGGCTGAGGCGTGCCGGTCGCCAGGCGATCCTCGTGATCGGGCCCGCGCGGCCTGCCGACCGCGGGCGGCTGCTTGCTCGGATTCCGGAGCGAGGGGAGGATGATCGGCCGCCGATCCGCGTTGCGAGCGGCTCCCATGATGCCGCTCCGCGCGAGGGCCGGGAGCCGCTCTTCGTCGTGGCCACCCAGACGATAGAGGTGGGCCTCGACCTCGACTTCGACGGGCTCGTCACGGCCGCGGCCCCGTTCCCGTCCCTCGCCCAGCGCCTGGGGCGGCTCGACCGTGCGGGCGAGCTGGGCGAATCGCACGTTGTCATCGTGGACACGAAGAAGTGTCCCGTCTACGGCGACGTCGCGGGTGCCACGTTCAAGTGGCTCAAGGAGAACGCCGACGGCGACCTAAGTCCGGCGTCGCTTGACCGGCTGCGAGATCTCGGTCCTCCCCAGGCCGCCGACGCGACGATCACCCCGCGGCTACTGCCGTGGCACGTCGAGTCCCTCGCATGCACGAGCGAGCGGCCGGAGCCCGATCCTGAGGTGGGGGTGTTCTTGCACGGGGACGCCGCGCTCGAGGTGCCCGACGTGCATATCGCATGGCGCGCGGACCTGCGGGGCGATCCGAGCGACCCCGCGGTGCGCGCCGAATGGGAGGAGCGGGTACGTGTCCGCCCGCCGCACGTCGAGGAACTCCTGCAGGTCCCGTTCCTACGCGCGCGGCGTTGGCTGGCGGGCAAGGCGGAAGCGGACTTCGCCGACCTTGAGGGATCGGAGGCGGAGGGCGAGATCAGCCGCGAGGGCGAGCCGTGGCGAGGGCGCCCCTTCGTGATCGTCAACCCGCCCGACGCCGACAAGCGAAACGAGGTGCGCTTGTCGCAGGATCCGCGCGACCTGCGCCCCGGCGCGGTCGTCGTGGTGCCCGCGGGCGCAGGGGGATGCGACGAGTTCGGCTGGGCGCCGGCCGCGAAGGGCCCCGTCGAAGACCTCGGTGATCTCGACCTGGCGCGGCCGCGCTTTTTGCTGGATGGCCGGGAGTCGGCGCAGGATGTCGGCTTGGTCGCGGACACGGTGGCCGCGATCGAAGCGGGCTGGCTGAGCCACGCCGACGCCTACCGGGAGCTCGCGGCCGAGGTGCGGCGGCGCCTGTTGGACCGGGCCCGACGGGAGGTCGACGGGTTCGGGGTCCCCCGAAACTGGGAGGCGGTCGCTGCGTTGTTCGGGGCCGACGAGGGAACGGTGATCCCGGTGTCCGTGGACGCCCCGCAGGCGCTGGTGGTCCGTGCCTATCCGAGTCCCGAGGTGGCCGCGGCGGCGAGGAGGGGTGAGTACGGGCCGCGTGCTCCCGGCGCTGATGCGCTGTCCAAGGGCCGTAGGCCCGCGGCCCAGATCTATGCGGAGCACGTTCAACAGGTCGTCGAGCGTGCGCGGGCGTACGCACAGGCCCTCGACCTCGAGGGGGAGCTGCGTGAGGTAATCGAGTGGGCCGCACAGCACCACGACCTCGGCAAGCTGGACCCGCGGTTCCAGGCGTGGCTCAACGGCGGCGCGCCGCGCGCCGAGGACGACGAGCCGCTCGCGAAGTCAGCGATCGCGGCCGGGTCGGCCGCGTCCCAGCGGGCACGGGTCGTCGCAGGGTGGCCGCGCGGCTTGCGGCACGAGGCCGGCTCGGCGCAGCTGGCCCGGAAGCTGGCGGATCAGAACGGGAGGCCCGATCTCGACCTCAGCCTCGCGCTGCATCTGATCTTGACCCACCATGGCTGCTACCGGCCCTACTTCCCCAGGCGCGAGCAAGCGGATGGGAGTCTCGCGACGCGGATCCGGATCGACGGCCGCAGCTTCGATCTCGACCCCGAGGCGGAGCCTTCTTGGGCCGAGCACGCGCAGCGCTTCGCAGCGCTCAACGAGACCTTCTCGCCGTGGGGGTTGGCCGCCCTGGAGAGCGTTCTCGTACTCGCGGACCGCGCCGCGTCCAGCGCGGCTGGCGAGCAGGAAGGAGGTGAGTGATGATCGAGCTCAGCGCTCTTGACCCGCGCAACCCGACGGCATATCTCGCCGCCTTAGGCGCGCTGAGGCTGCTGGTCGACGCTGGCGTTCCCGGCGCGGAGCTCGGCTGGCGCAGGTCGGGCGCCGGTCTGTACCGGGCCTGCGTCACCGGCGGTGGCCTTCGGGACCCGGACGATGTGGTCGAGGCCGTGCTCCGCGCAAACTCTGGCCGCGACCTGACAGCCGAGTTCGGCTGGGACCGGGACGTAATGGCCCTTGCGCACGACGACGCGGTCCAGATCATCGACCGAGCGAGCTCCGCACGCGCGCTGCAGATGGTCGGTGCCTGCATCGCGGAGCTCCCCCTGCGTCAGAACGACCGTGTCCCCTATACGCCGTTGCGGGTGATGCCCCGAATCGGTCGCGCGAGGTTTCTCGACACTCTCCGCCGGATCAGCTCTGGAGTGTCGGAGTCGGATGTGCGTGAGGCGCTGGTTGGCCCTTGGACGTACACGAAGGTGAACAACATGCGCTGGGACCCGGGCGCGGAGCTTCCGGTGCGCGCCTATGCTGCCGAGGCGCCAACGAACTTCGGGCCGAAGGGGGTGGCGGGCGCGGTGGCACTAGCAGCCGCCGGCCTGACCTTCTTTTCGCTGGTCACAAGCGGTAGAGGCGCCGCCTGCCCGGGCATCGCCACGCGCGGCGCGCTGACCAGGGAGGAACGCCGGGACCGCTGGCGCAGGTTCACGTTGCCGGTCTGGACTGAGCAGCTCACGGAGAAGGCGGTGGCGTTTACGTTGCGCTTCGCGCCCGTTCACGACGTGACCGGCGAACCCGATTGGGAACGTTTGCGCCGCCACTCGATCGCGGCCGTAGTCACCTTCCGCCGCGAGACGCTCGGGAGCGACAGCGAGACGCTCTCCTGGGGAGAGCTAATCGAGGATCCGGGGCAGATCTCTGGTCGGGGTGTATCGGAGGCGCCGCACGCCGAGGTGGGGACGCGGGGACGCGCCGAGGCTGCCGCGGGTTGAGGCTCGCCTGTCATGTCTTTCCTGCCCGAACTGATCCCGGCTCGGATTCTCAACGAATACGTCTACTGTCCGCGCCTGGCCTATCTGGAATGGGTAGATCGGGCCTTCCGTGACAACGACGACACGGTCGAAGGACGCTTCGTTCACCGACGCGTCGACAGGGAGCGCGGTGGACGGTCTGGCCGAGACAGCGCGTACACAGACCAGGACCCGCCGCCGTCAACGTCGGTGACAGTCTCTTCTGAGCGCTTGGGCCTGATCGCGAAGATCGACGTGCTTGAGCAGCGCAGCGGACATGCGGTGCCCGTGGAGTACAAGCGGGGCGCTCCGCGTTCGCCGGAGGAACCGTTGTGGGAGCCGGAGCTGGTGCAGCTTTGCGCGCAGGCGCTACTGCTGCGCGACGCCGGTTACGCCGTCGATTACGGCGAGGTCTACTTCGCCGAGACTCGCAAGCGCCATCGCATACCCATCCACGAGGCGTTGGTGCAACGCACCCTGGAGGCGGTTGAGCGGCTGCGCGCTGACGTGGCTCGCGACACCCCGCCGCCGCCCCTTCAGGACAGCCCGAAGTGTCCGCGCTGCTCCCTCGTGGGAATTTGCCTCCCTGACGAGGTCAACTACCTTAGAGGCGAAGCACCAAGGCCCAAGCGTCGACTGGTCGCGAGCGACCCAGCCTCGGCACCCCTGTACGTGACCACCCAAGGGGCGCGGCTGAGCAAGCGGGGCGGGCGCGTAGCGCTGATGGAGGACGGGAAGGAGGTCGACTCCCGTCGGTTGGTTGACGTCTCTCACGTGGCCCTGTTCGGCAACGTGAGCATTTCGCCTCCCCTCCTTCGCGAGCTGTTCGATCGCGGGATCCCCGTCCTATGGCTCACATACGGCGGATGGTTGAGCGGGATAGCGACGGGAATGCCGCCGGGCAACGTCGAGGTGAGGATGCGCCAACACCGCGCCGCGGCCGTGGGCGCGATCGAGCTCGCCTGCCAGTTCATCGCTGGCAAGATCCGCAACTCTCGGACCCTGATCAGACGGCACGCGCGCGGCGGCGCCGACGAGGCGTTGGCGCAGCTAGCGCAGCTTGCCCGGCGGGCGGAGAGTGTCGAGAGCAGCGAGGAGCTCCTGGGGATCGAGGGCGCCGCGGCTCGCATCTACTTCGCACAACTCGGACCTTTGCTTGCGCGCCGGGGCGGACTCGACGAAAAACCATTCGAGCGCAGGACACGGCGGCCCCCGACCGACCGAACCAACGCGCTGCTTTCGTTTCTCTACTCGCTTCTGAGCAAGGACGCAACAGTGGCTGCATTCGCCGCGGGGCTTGACCCATACGTTGGGTTGTTCCACCGGCCCCGCTTCGGGCGTCCAGCGCTCGCTCTGGACCTAGCCGAGGAGTTTCGACCGCTGATCTGCGACTCGACCGCCCTGACGGTCATCAACAACGGTGAGGTCTCAAGGGATGACTTCGTCGAACGAGCTGGCGCCGTTGCACTCACCCCGTCGGGTCGGCGCAAGGTCATCGCGGCTTACGAGCGGCGCATGAAGAGCACGCTTCGTCATCCCTTGTTCGGCTACAAGGCGAGCTATCGGCGCTGCCTCGAGATCCAGGCTCGCTTGCTCGCTGCGGTGCTGGTGGGGGAGACTCCCGCCTATCGGTGTTTGACAACTAGATAGTGGCGGCACGGACCAGATACCTGCTGGCCTACGACGTACGAGACGCGGCGCGCCTGCGTCGGGTCCATCAGGTTGCCAAGACATGGGGCGAGCCGCTGCAGTATTCGGTGTTTGTGTGCGACTTGACTCGGGCCGAGTTGTTCTGGATGAAAGAAGAGCTCCTGGACGCGCTGAATCTCAAAGAGGACAGTGTCGCCATCTTCGATCTCGGCTCGCCCACTGGTCGCGCAGTCAAATGCGTCGAGTTCATCGGGACGAGGCGCGCACTTCCCGAAGCCAAGGACGCCATCTGGTGATGCGAGGGCTGAGGTGATGCACGGATAGCCGGAAGCGCTCGCATCGGATTTCCCTGCAAATCGGGGAGTGTGAAGCAATCTGCGAGGTCACCCCGCTGAGAATGGGCGCCGTCGCACGGACCTCTCGAATCGATTGAAAAAATCCCTGCTCACCCGCGAGAAATTCCACGAGCTGTGTCCGGGACGTTGGAGTCCCGGCTCCGTTGAAGCCATATTGCGCTGTGTTTGCCCGGTCTGGGCATGATCGAGGTGTCCGGGACGTTGGAGTCCCGGCTCCGTTGAAGCCTCCGGCCAGACGTAGACGGCGACGAGCGCGGCGAGCGTGTCCGGGACGTTGGAGTCCCGGCTCCGTTGAAGCTCGATCGCGTCCCAGGTGATGACGAGGGAGCCGATGCCCTCGCGGACAACAGGGGTCGGTGAGGAGGCGGGGGGTTCACCGTCGGTGACGATCTCGCGCGGGGCCGTGTGAGGGAGTACGAAGGATGCGTGTATTCGCGGCTCCCGGGCGATCACGTCGGAGATCACCGCCACCCCGTCGATGGTCAGCTCGCACTCGACCTCCTCACCATCGCCCTCCGCGCGGATG
>CALBZE010000008.1 GCA_937889645.1 uncultured bacterium | reverse complement strand
CCGTCGTGATGTTGTTCGCCTGCGAGAGCGACTCGTCGATGAAGCGCTCGTAGTGACCGAGGTCGAGGTCCGTCTCCGCCCCGTCGTCCGTCACGAAGACCTCACCGTGCTGGAACGGTGAAAGCGTACCCGGGTCGACGTTGATGTACGGATCGAACTTCTGGATCGTGACCCGGAGCCCGCGCTCCACGAGCAGCCGGCCAATGGAAGCGGCGGCGATGCCCTTGCCGAGTGAAGAGACGACGCCGCCGGTCACGAAGATGTACTTGGTCGGTTGACGAATCTCGTCGGTCATTCGGTGCCCGCTTTTTCGCACAAGTTCATGGTGCCAGAGCCAGCAGCCGGGCTTCCGCTCGGCGCGCGTCCTCGATCGTGTCCACACCGCCTTCGCCCGCAGCCACGACCGCCACGCCGATCTCGATCCCGGCGGCCAGGGCGCGAAGCTGTTCCAGACGTTCGATCCCCTCGAGCTCGCCCGCGGGGAGTGCGACCAGGCGCGCGAGCGCGTCCGGCGCGTATGCATACACCCCTAGGTGGCGAAGGTACCGTCCGGATGCCAGGTCTTCCGCCGTCGGCTCGCCATCGCGACGGTATGGGATGGGCGCGCGCGAGAAGTAGAGCGCCCCGCCGTCGTCCCGGCGAACGACCTTGACGACCGCGGGGTCCCGCCATGCCTCGAGCGTACGGATCGGCGTGGCCACCGTCCCGATCGGCCACCCTTCGACCACCAGCCGCGCCGCCTCGGCGACCGGCTCCTCTTCGATGAACGGCTCGTCTCCCTGGACGTTCACGATGACGTCGTACCCCGCGTATGCCGACCGCGCGGCCACCTCCGCCACCCGATCCGTCCCGGACGCGTGTGACGCCGCGGTCAGCTCGACCGCGGCGCCCATCCCGTGGCACACCGCCGCGACTTCCTCGCTGTCCGTCGCCACGACGACGGCGTCGAACAGCCTCATACCCGCGACGCGCCTCCAGACCCACTCGATCAAAGGACGCCCCGCAAGCGGGTAGAGCGGCTTGCGGGGCAATCGCTCCGATCCGAGCCGCGCCGGGATCACGCCCAGGATTCGTGGCGTGCTCATCGATTGTCTGCCGGGAGAGCCGTCGTTCTTATGCAATTTTCACGCCCGTTCGGACGTGGTCTAGTATAACCGGCCGGGTCCGCGTCCGACAACCCCTTGACAGCCCGCGAAGCACCCGCTCCGCTCTACGGCCGCCGCCACGGCCGCTCGTTGTCGAACGGCCACGAAACACCCAAATCGAGCTCGATGGAGTCCCACGGATCGGCCGGATTCGTCACGACGCGCACGTACGGCGCGAAGAACTCGAGGCGGATCTCGAGGTTCTGCTCCAGGTCTCGCCTGTCGCCTTCCGTCCACGCCATGCCGAACGTGTGAACGAACATGAGGTCGGGCGGTCCAACAATCGGAACGGCAACACGTTGCGGAAGTGGGACGATGTACTTTGTCTCGACGAAGACCAGCCGGTCGCCGCGGAACCGGGCGGTCCCGAACGTCGGGAGCGTGCCCGAGCCGCCGACGAAGCTCCACCGCTGGCGCGGCAGCGACGTCGTCCCCGGGAGCGGCCCCTGGAATCGCCACTCGACCCGGAGCATGTGGTTCGCGAGGGCATCCATCCCCCATGCGCCGTGGGCGAGGAAACTGCCGAACCGGAAATCGCCTCCCAGGACGGTCTCGGCGATCTCGACTTCGACGCCCGCCTGCAACGCGGCGAATCGGCCGATCCAGGAACCGTCGAGGCCGAGGATGAGGCTCGCGATCGCCCCGTCGTCGATAGGCGGATTGGGGCGAATCTCGTCGCCATCCAGGAGGACCCATGGACTCCCCGCGCCGAGCGATTTCCCACGCTCGAGCTGGGCGCGCACCTGCGCGGCGCCGCTCAGGCCGTAGCGCCCGAATTCCCGGGCGACCTCCGCGTAGCCGACCTCCGCCTCGTAGTAGTTCCGCTGGTCGTTCCCTTTGACTGCGAACGCCAGGCTGTTCCTCAGGTCGCCGCGGATCCACGCGTCGCGGGTCGCGGTCCGCTCCTCGGCGCCGAGCGCGACCCGGGTGCGCCCATGCCGCGCCTCGAGCCCCAGCCCGCCGTTCAGCGCGCCCCGGCCGGACGCGTACCTGATCCAACCGCCCAGGCGGGGTCGTACCGTCCCGACCGGAGGTAGCCGAAGTCCGGCGCCCCACCGCAACCCGACGCCGTCGACTCGGTCGTACGTCGGCGGCTCGAAGCCGTACACGCCTCCCAGCTCGACCACGGACGAGACGGCCTCGCCACGGATGCGAACCTCGTCCCCGTCGACGACGATCGAGTACGGCGCCAGCGGCTCGTCGACGACCACGCCGCCGACCCTGGCGAGCGCGGACGGATAGAGGCCGCCGCCCAAATTGACGACGTCGCCGTGGACGCGGGCCGAGGGGCGCAGGAAGACGTTGGCGTCCACGGCGACGAGGTCGCCGGCGACCGCGCCCTCGAGCGTGAACGTGGCCCCCGCGACGAGTACCGAACGAGGGACGCTGTCGGACGCGGCGATGAGCGTGTCGCGAGTGACGAGGAGGTAGTCGCGACGGGCAAGGAAGCGCTCCAGGCGCGGACCGAGGTCGACGTCGCCCCGACCGGTGAAGACGACGGTCTGCCCGAACCCGGGAGCCGGCCATAGGGCGAGGAGCGCGGCGAGGACGAGACCGCGCCGCGCGGCGTCAGAGCGCAAGGAAGTTCGCGAGGATCGCCTTGCCGTGCTCGCTCGCGATGGATTCCGGGTGGAACTGCACGCCCCAGACGGGGTGCGTCCGATGGCGAACGGCCTGAATCTCATCTTCCCACCCCGGCTCCTCCGTCCACGCCACGACCTCCAGTTCGGCCGGCAGGCTCTCACGGTCGACGATCAGCGAATGATAGCGGGTGACGTTCAGCGGCGATGGGAGGCCCCGAAACATCGCCTCGCCGATATGGCCGATCGGCGAGACCTTCCCGTGCATGATCCGCCGCGCCCTGACCACGCGTCCGCCGTACGCGGCGCCGATCGCCTGGTGCCCGAGGCAGACGCCGAGGATCGGCGTGTCCGCTCCGAAGCGGCGGATGCACTCGACGCTCACGCCGGCCTCGGCGGGTGTGCAAGGACCGGGCGAGATGACGATCCGGCTCGGCCGCATGTCCGCGATCTCGTCGAGCGAGACCTCGTCGTTGCGCCGAACGACCGGATCGGCGCCCAGCTCGCCCAGGTACTGGACCAGGTTGAAGGTGAACGAGTCGTAGTTGTCGATGACGAGCAGCACGACGGACGCTTCCGGCGATTGAGGGACCGTGATATGGCGGAAGATTACGGCTGCCGCCCGCACCGGACAAGGACGCGCCGCGCCACGGCCAACGCACGATGCCAGGGACGTCGCGCCGCGTCAGCCAGCGCCTACCCCCGCGGGTGGAACTTCCGGTGTACGTCGCGCAGGTATTCGCGGTCGATGTGCGTGTAGATCTGCGTGGTCGAGATGTCGGCATGGCCGAGCATCTCCTGGACCGCGGCGAGGTCGGCGCCGCCCTCGAGGAGGTGGGTCGCGAAAGAGTGGCGGAGTGTGTGGGGCGTCACTCGCTTGCTGATCCCCGCACGCTCCACGTGCTTGCGCAGGATCTTCCACACGCCCATGCGCGTGAGGGGCCGGCCGCGTGCGTTCAGGAAGACGACGCCCTTGCCGCCGCCCGTCTCCAGCCGCGGGCGGATCTCCCGCAGGTACACGTCGAGCGCCCGGACCGCGCTCCGCCCGATCGGGACGAGGCGCTCCTTCGCGCCCTTGCCGAAGACGGTGGCGAACCCCTCCTCGATCGAGACGTCGCGCACCTTGAGGGTGATGAGTTCGCTGACGCGCACGCCGGACGCGTAGGCGAACTCGAGGAGCGCGCGGTCGCGCCAGTAGAGCGGGTCGGCGGGGTCCGGCGCCTCGAGCAGCCGCTCCACCTCCTGACGGCTGAGCACGCCCGGGAGTCGGCGCCAGACCCGCGGCGGCTCCAACCGCTCGCTCGGGTCGGCGACGACGTGCCCCTCCGCGAGCAGAAACGCGAAGTAGGTGCGGATCGCCGAGATGTTTCGCCGGATCGACGTCGGCGCGAGACCCTGGTCCTTGAGGGTGTAGATGTACTCCCGCAAGTGCGCCGCGGACGCCGCGCCTGGCCGTTCCACGCCCTGCTCGCGAAGGTACGCGATCAGTCGACCCACGTCGCGGCCGTAGGCGTCCAGCGTGCGCGGGCTCAGCCCGCGTTCGAGCGAGAGGTGGTCGAGGAACGGACGAAGGTGGAACACGGTCAATCGGCGCGGTGCAGGTGCCGCGTCCGCCACCACCAGATGACGACCAGGATGAGGAGCGGGATCGCGATCCAGAGCAGAACTCCGCTCACCCGCGAAAAGACCTCGACGATCTGCTCCCAACGCCGGCCCGCCGTGGCGCCGAGCGCGACCAGCAAGCCGTACCAGATCCCCGAGGCGAGGGCGAGCGGAGGAACGAGCCGCAGAGGGGACAGCCGAATGACCCCCGCGAAGACGGGGACCATGGCACGGAACGCGGGGAGGAAGCGGCTGAGGAAGATCGCCGGCACGCCGAACCGATCGTAGAACTGGCCGATCCCCGTCAGCTGATGCGGCCGCAGCAGCCAGTGCCCGGCCGCGGTGCGGAAGAACGCGGCGCCGTACCTGCGGGCGAGCCCGTACACGATGACCGCGCCAACCACGTTCGTGACCCACGTGATCAGGAACACCAGCACCGGGTTCGCCCTCCCCGTCTCCGCGATGAACGCACCGAAGAGGACGAAGGTATCGGCAGGGATCGGCGGGACGATGTTCTCGACCGCCGCGCCCACGCCGATCACCAGGTAGATCAACGCCGGCGGCAGGCCGGCGAGCAGGTCGACGACGTCGCTGATGGGCCCTCCCGCGTGCGCCGCCTCACCCGTTCGACGAGTCGATCACCGCGACGGCGATCGCCGCGATCCCCTCCCCGCGCCCGATCCACCCCATCCCTTCGTTGGACTTCCCTTTGACGGACACGCAATCGACATCCACACCGAGCGCGGCGGCGAGCCGCGAGCGCATGGCCTGCACGTGCGGGGCCAACTTGGGTGCTTCACAGATCACCGTGACGTCGACGTTGACCACCCGGTAGCGCCGTTCCTCCAAGACGCGGACCGCCGCCCGGAGCAGCTCGATCGAGTCGGCGTCCTTCCAACGCGGATCGCTCGGGGGGAAGTACGTACCGATGTCGCCGAGCGCCGCGGCGCCGAGGATCGCATCCGTCACCGCATGGGCCACCGCGTCCGCGTCCGAATGCCCGGAGAGCCCGCGCTCGTGCGGGATCTCCACCCCGCCGAGCACGAGCCGACGCCCTTCCGCGAACCGGTGCGAGTCGTAGCCGACCCCAGACCTCATCCCGACCACCGCCCCCTTCGGCCGACGGTCACGCGCGCGCGGCCGCCGCGGGCTCCCGCCAGGCGCAGCAGGGGCACCCGGCGTCGTCGTCCTCGACGTACGTGTAGTCCTGGTAGCGCCGCCGCGGCGTGAAGCCCGCGTCCTCGATCAGGCGACGGATCTCCGCCTCGGGCATGATGAAATCGATCCCCGCCGCGCTCACGACGTTCTCTTCGATCATGAGCGAGCCGAAGTCGTTCGCGCCGAACGCCAGCGCGGCCTGCGCCATCTTCGGCCCCTGCGTCACGTACGAGACCTGGACGTTCTGGAAGTTGTCGAGGATCAGGCGAGAGAGCGCCGTCGTCCGGAGATAATCCATCCCCGTGCCGAGCTCGAGCCCCCACCTCTCCATCTCCGTGTGGAGCGGCTGGAACGACCAGGCGATGAACGCAGTGTAGCGCCCTTTCCCCTTCTTCAGGCTACGCTCCTGCGACGCTCTCACCTTGAGCAGATGCTCGAGCCGGTCCTCCCACGTCTCGCCCACGCCGTACATCATCGTGACGGTCGTGTGCAGCCCGATCTCGTGCGCGGCCTCGTGGATTTCGAACCACCGGCTCGCATCGATCTTCTTCGGCGCGATCACGTCCCGCACCGCGTCCACGAGGATCTCGGCGCCCGCGCCAGGCATCGAATCCAGCCCCGCCTCGTGCAGCTGCCGGAGCACCTCATCCAGCGGCAGCTTCGAGACGCGCGTCATCATCTCGATCTCGGACGCGCTGAAGCCGTGCACGTGGATCGGGTGATGCTCCTTGATGTAGCGGAGCAGCTCGAGGTACCAATCGAAGGGCAGGTACGGGTTGTGGCCGCCCTGCATGAGGATCTGGACCGCGCCGAGTTCCTTGGCTTCGTCGATCTTCCGCCCGATCTCCTCGAAGCTCAGGACGTACGCCTCGTCGTCCTTGGGACGGCGGTAGAACGCACAGAACCGGCAGTCGGTGACGCAGAGGTTCGTGTAATTGATGTTCCGGTCGACGATGTAGCTGACGATGTCGCCGGGCGCCTTCTCGCGCCGCTTCGCATCCGCACGCGCGCCCAGCTCGAGGAACGGCGTCTCCCGCAGCACGCCGAGCCACTCCTCGATCTCGGCGGCGAACGGCCGCGTGTGCAGCGGCGGCGGCTCGTAGACGATCCTGGGTGTAGACAGGCGCATCCCCATCGACCCCTCGGGCGTCGCCGGCCGGCGCCGGGGCGCCACCGTCTGAAGAATCGGGAGCGCACGCTGCTCGCGCGCGACTCCTGCGTTCACATTCTCCGCCATCGCGATCTTTCCCTTCTCGATCATCCCTTCGTCGCCCCTGGCGCAGGTCCACCGGCCGCGCCCGATACCCTGGATCGGTCGGCGGGGAGCCCGCGCCGCCTCACCATTCCCGGATCTCGTTGTAGAGCGCGTCGCGCTCCATCGGCCGCTTCCCGGCGTCCTTGATCAAACGGATGATCTCCGGGAACGTCATCCCCTGGGGCGTGCTGGCTCCCGCATCGTGATAGATCCTCTCGCGCACCACGGTCCCCTCCAGATCGTCGACACCGAAGTGCAGCGCGACCTGGCTGACCTTCGGCGTATTCATGATCCAGTGGGTCTTGATGTGGTCGAAGTTGTCGAGGAAGAGGCGACCCACGGCCAGGTTCTTCAGGTCGTCGAAGCCGGTGGTGGCCGTACCCTGACGCCCGAGCCGGGCGCCCAGCTCGTTGTTGTCCGGGTGATACGCCAGCGGGATGTACGTCAGGAATCCGCCGGTCTCGTCCTGCAGATCCCGGAGCATCGAGAGGTGGTCGATCCGGTCCTCGTAGGTCTCGACGTGCCCGTACAGCATGGTGCAGTTCGTCGGGATCCCGAGCCGGTGCGCGGTCCGGTGGACGTCGAGCCACTCCTCCGCGGCGAGCTTGCGCTCGGCGATCGTCGCGCGGACGCCCTTCGAGAAGACCTCGGCGCCGCCGCCCGGCATCGAGTCCAGCCCGGCCGCACGCAGCCGCATCAGCACCTCCTCGACCGTCGTCTTCTCGATTCGCGCAAGGTGCGCGATCTCGACCGCGGTCAGCGCCTTGATCTCCACGCCGGGGAAGCGCTCCTTGAGCCCCCGGATCATCTCCTCGAAGTACTCGAGCCGCAGCTTCGGGTGCAGCCCGCCGACGATGTGGAACTCGCGGATCGGCGTGTCCCGGATCTGGTCGGCCTCGGCGAACACCTCGTCGAGCGACATCGTGTACGCGCCCTCCTCCTTCGGCCGGCGGGCGAAGGAGCAGAAGACGCACGTCGCGCGCAGGATGCAGATGTTCGTCGGGTTGATGTGCTGGTTCGCGACGAAGAAGACCCGGTCGCCGTTCTTGCGCCGGTTGACCAGGTCCGCCATGGCGCCGACGGCGAGCAGGTCCTTGGTCTCGAAGAGGATGATCCCTTCCTCGCGGGTCAGCCGCTCGCCTTCGAGCACCTTCTCGGCGATCGGCAGGAGCCGCGGGTCGCGGGGCCTGACGGCGAGTTCCTCCGACACTCCTATGGACATCGAATCGCCTCGATCCGAGGGGAAATTTCCGGTTCGTTTCAGCGCGTTAGAATAAGGGGCCCGCGGGGCCGGTGCAAGCGAACGGTGGTCGGAAACGACGACGCGCCCCCGACCGTCGTCGGGGGCGCGTCGTCATGCGCCGGCCTCGGTGAGGCGGCCGACGCGGATCGATCGGCGTCGCGTCACTCGCCGTCCCAGCGCCGGAACGCCAGACAGACGTTGTGGCCGCCGAAGCCGAACGAGTTGCTGATCGCCACACGGACCGGCCGCTCGATCTTCACGTTGTGCGCGTAGTTCAGATCGCACTGCGGGTCCGGCTCCGTGAAGTTGATCGTCGGCGGGATCACGCCGTGGCGCGTCACGAGCACGGAGATCACGGATTCGACCGCGCCGGCCGCGCCGAGCAGGTGCCCGGTCATCGACTTGGTCGAGCCCATGACGAGTTCGTACGCGTGGTCGCCGAACACGGCCTTGACCGCGAGCGTCTCGTTCAGGTCATTGGCCGGCGTCGACGTGCCATGGGCGTTGATGTAATCGACGTCCGTCGGCTCGAGCCCGGCGTCCTCCAACGCCGCCTTCATCGCGAGCTGCGCGCCCGCCCCCTCCGGCGCCGGCGCCGTCAGGTGATAGGCGTCGGCCGTCTGGCCGAAACCGACGATCTCGCCCAGGATCGTCGCGCCGCGGCGCTTCGCGTGCTCCAGCTCCTCCAGGATCATGCAGCCGGATCCTTCCCCGAGGACGAAGCCGTCGCGCGTGGCGTCGAACGGCCGGCTCGCCGTCTCCGGCGAGTCGTTCCGGGTCGAGAGCGCCTTCATCGCCGCGAAGCCCGCCATGGTCAGAGGCGTGACCGTGGCCTCCGTGCCGCCCGCGATCATCACGTCCGCCTCGCCACGCTGCACGATGCGGAACGCGGTCCCGACCGCGTGCGCGCTCGAGGCGCACGCCGAGACGGTGCAGAAGTTCGGGCCGCGGACGCCGTAGCGCATAGAAACGAGGCCGGCGGCGATGTCCGAAATGAACATCGGCACGAAGAACGGGCTGATCCGCTGAGGCCCGCGCTCGAGCAGGACGCGCGTCTGCTCCTCGAACGTCGCGATCCCGCCGATCCCGCTGCCGATCAGCACGCCCACGCGGTCCCGGTCGATGCCGTCGAGGCTGTCGGCAAGGCCCGCGCTCTCCATCGCCTGCTGCGCCGTTGCGATCGCGAACTGCGCGAAGCGGTCGGTCCGCTTCATCTCCTTGCGGTCCATGTACCGCTCGGGCTCGAAGCCCTTGACCTCGCACGCGAAGCGGACGTCGAAGTCTTCCGTCGCCTCGAATTGCGTGATCGGGCCGGCCCCGCTCTTTCCTGCGAGCAAGGCCTGCCACGTCGCGTCCACGTCGTTGCCGACGGGCGTCAGCAACCCGACCCCCGTGACCACGACCCTGCGCCGGCCCGCGGTCCTTTCGGTCATATCCAACGCCTCCAACCGGGCGTTACTCGCCCTGGTGCTCCTTCAGGTAACGGATCGCGTCGCCGACCGTCTGGAGCTGCTCCGCGTCCTCGTCCGGGATCTCGATCCCGAACTCCTCCTCGAACGCCATGACCAGCTCGACCGTGTCCAGCGAATCGGCACCCAGATCCTCGACGAACGAAGCGTCCTCCGTCACCTTTTCCGGCTCGACGCCCAGCTCGTTGACGATGATCTCCTTGAC
>CALBZE010000007.1 GCA_937889645.1 uncultured bacterium | reverse complement strand
GCACCAGGCGGTGATCGGCTCGCCCTCGACGTACTCCATGACGATGTAGGGCGTGTCGTCGTCGGCGACGCCGGCGTCGTGCAGCCGGGCGATCCGGTCGTGCTCGAGGCGCGCGAGCACGCGCTGCTCCTGGCGGAAGCGGGAGAGGCGGACGGGGTCGCCGAGGACGCCGCGGACCGTCTTGATCGCGACCTGGCTGCCCAGATCGTCGCGCGCGGCGCGGTAGACCGTGCCCATCCCGCCCTGGCCGATCGCCTCGACGATGCGGTACGGGCCCAGCTTGCGGCCGATCAGCGGCGCGGCGACGAAGCCGACGGCGGCCGCGAGGTCGTCGGCGGTTGCGCGCAGCGGGGCGACGGGGTCGGCGTCGGCGGCGAGGAGCGCGAGGAGCTCGTTGCGCATCCGGGGGTGGGACGCGTGCTGCTCGACGAAGCGCGCCCGCTCCTCGGGCGGCAGGTCGAGGGCCTCGTGGAAGAGGCGTTCGAGGGTCGAGTCGCCCGGGTCGTTCATGCGGCGTCTCCGTTCTCGGGCTCGCCGGCCGCGCTCGCGGCCCAGGACTCGCGGAGCCGGGTCGAGAGCCAGGCACGCGCGAACCGCCAGTCCCGGACGACGGTCGGGATCGACGTGCCCACCGCTTCCGCCGTCTCCTCCACGCTGAGCCCCGCGAAGATGCGGCACTCGACGACCGCGAGCTGCCGCGGGTTGCGCTCGCCCAGCTCGGCGAGCGCGCGATCCAGGTCGAGGACGTCGGCCGGCGTCAGGACCGTCGGGGCGTTCACGCCTTCGTGGAGCGTGACCAGGGCGCCGCCGCGCTTCGCGGTCCCCTGGCGCGCCGCGGCGTTCGCAAGGACCTGGCGCATCGCACGGGCGGCGATGCGGAAGAAGTGGGATCGGTCGTGCCAGGTGAGGTGCGCGGAGCCGGCCAGCTTCATGTACGCCTCGTGGACGAGCGCCGTCGTGTTCAGCGTCTCGCCCGCGCGACCGCGCCGGACCGTCGCGGCCAGGCGCCGGAGCTGATCGTAGACGATGGCGAAGTTCCGGTCGAGCGCCTCGGGGTCCGGCTCGTCCGACACGCTCCGGCGCGCGGCGTCGCACTCCTCGCAGCCGGCCTCCGGCGGGTGCAGGAAGACGAGCGGATCGCGACGCAGGCGCTCGACGGCAACGTCGACGACGTCGCGGGACCGGACCAGACGCGCGTCCGCGTTCCCCACGCGGCCCTCGCGCTGGAGCCCGCGCTCGCGCAACCAGTCGTCGGCCAGGGCAAAGCGTCGGCAGCAGTGGTCGTTCTCGCCGTACTCGATCCGCTCGGGCCGGCCGTCGCGCAGCACGGTCAGCGATTTCGGCACGCGGTACGGAACGTCGGCGATGATCTCCGCCAGGTGCAGCGTCGTGTTCGCCTCGTGCCCGACGCCGAGGAGGAGGACCTGGCCGTCCAGCTCGTGGACGCGGCCGACGGGGCTTTCGGGGATGTGAGGCGGGAGGGGCAGAGGGTCGGCCGTGATCCGCTCCGCCGCCGGGCCGGACGCGGCGAAGGCGAAAAAGTGCCGGCTACGCCGTACGCCCGGCTGCCGCCAGAACGTATCCGCCACGACGCCCAGGTCCCGCGCCGCCGGCGTCGTCTCGGGGTCGAACGGTTCGTCGTCGTTCCCCGGCCACGACGGCATGACGAGCGTGCCTTCGGGGCCGAGCGCAAGACGGAGCGCCTCGATCAGACCCAGCGGCCCGCCTTCCACCGGCCGCACCGCGCGGAAAGACGTGTGGACGAGCAGCACGCCGCCCTCTCGGACGCCGAGCGCGCCGAGCTGCTGCGCGAGTTCTGCCGCGGTCCAAACGGTCATGGGCCGTGCGGGTGCTCGTCGCGATTCATCCCCGGAACGGACGTCCCACGCATCGACCACCGGCGCTCCGCCGACCGCCGGCGCTCCGCTAGACGAATCGCGGATTGTACCGGTTCAACGTCGCGTACTGCTTCGGCCACGGCAGCGGGTGACCGAGCTCGTGCGCGGCGTGCCTGGTCCAATATGGGTCCCACAGGTGCGCTCGCGCCATGAGCACGAGATCCGCGCGGCCGGCGGCGAGGATTGTGTTTACATCCGTGAACGACGAGATGTTGCCGACCGCCATGGTCGGGATCCCGGCCTCGTGGCGGATCCGGTCGGCGAACGGCGTCTGGAACTGCCGGCCGTAGCGCGGGCGCTGGTGCGCGACCGTCTGGCCGGCCGAGACGTCAATGATGTCGCAGCCGTGCTCCTTGAAGAGCCTCGCCACGGCGACGGCCTCGTCCGATTCCATCCCGCCGGGCGCCCAGTCGACGGCGGAGATGCGCACGGACATCGGCTTGTGCGCGGGCCAGACGGCGCGGATCGCGTCGAAGACCTCGAGCGGGAAGCGCATACGGTTCTCGAGAGATCCGCCGTACTCGTCGGTGCGCCGGTTCGTGAGGGGCGAGATGAAGGTGCCGAGCAGGTAGCCGTGCGCGCAGTGGAGCTCGAGCCAGTCGAAGCCGGCCTCCTCGGCCATGTGCGCGGCGCGGACGAAGTCCTCGAGGACCTTTTCCATGTCACGCCGGTTCATCTCGCGCGGGACCTGGCTGTGCGGGAAGTAGGGGATCGGCGACGGCGCGATGATCGGCCACGCGCCCTCATCGGGGGCGAGCGGCTCGTTGTCGTCGCGCTCCCAGGGGCGCGTGGTGGCCGCCTTGCGCCCCGCGTGACCGAGCTGGATCCCGATCTTCGCCTCGGTGTGCGTGTGGACGAAGTCGACGATCCGCTTCCACGCCGGGACGTGCTCGGGCTTGTAGAGCCCCGCGCAGCCGTGCGTGATCCGCCCCTCGGGGTTAACGTCCGTCATCTCCGCCATGACCAGCCCCGCGCCGCCGACCGCGCGGCTGCCGAGGTGGACCAGGTGCCAGTCGTCGACGGTGCCGTCGGTGGCGCTGTACTGGCACATGGGGGAGACGACGACCCGGTTGGGGAGGACCAGGTCGCGGACGCGGTACGGCGTGAACAGCGGCGGCGGCGTTGCCGCCGCGGGGGCGGCCGCGCTGTGCGCGGCGGGGGCGGCCGGCCGTTGGCCGGCGGGG
>CALBZE010000006.1 GCA_937889645.1 uncultured bacterium | reverse complement strand
AACCGGCGACCTTCTGCATGGCAAGCAGACGCTCTACCAACTGAGCTACGCCCGCACGCTCTCTTCGCCACCCCACCCAGTGCCCCCAAGGGGAATCGAACCCCTATTACCAGATTGAAAGCCTGGTGTCCTAACCATTAGACGATGGGGGCGATCCCCTTGTCAGTACCCCCACGGGGAATCGAACCCCGGTTTCCGCGCTGAGAACGCGGCGTCCTAGGCCACTAGACGATGGGGGCAAAATGCCTGCCGCCGCCAGGACGATGCGGCGAGCGATCCACTTGTCAAACAGGCCCGGAGGGACTCGAACCCCCAACCGCCGGTTTTGGAGACCGGTGCTCTACCAATTGAGCTACGGACCTACGCCATGGCCAGGGACGGAATCGAACCGCCGACACCACGATTTTCAGTCGTGTGCTCTACCAACTGAGCTACCTGGCCGTCGAACCCGCAGTCTCATCCTACCGGGCCTGCGTCGCCGAAAAATATCCCCGCCGGCGTCGGTGGCGCGGGCGGGGCGGGACGGAGAGACCCGAACCGGCCCTACCGGTGCGCCCAACCCGTGCGGGAATCGGCGATCGATCGCGGCGCCGAGGCCGCCGTTGCCGCCGCCGGCGAAACGGGTCGCGACTGCGGACGGCGTGCCGGCATAGCGCCTCCTCGATCGAATTCCCGGACCGAGTCCGAGATAGTAGCGGGGGCGGGATTTGAACCCGCGACCTCCGGGTTATGAGCCCGGCGAGCTACCAGACTGCTCCACCCCGCGTCAATGGTCAGGACGAAAATTATAACCGATCGCCCTGCCGGTGTCAACCCCGAAAAGGGCCTGGGACGGCGCTTCTCGGGAGCCCAAAAAGATACACGAATGCCCCGGGGAGTCAAGGTCCGTGCCGTTCTCCCCGGGGCGGTGGCGGCGCGAGGGCCCGGCTCGCCAACCCTCGTGGCGGCGGGGCAAGGACGCCCGGGACCGGCGGCTCCGGATGCCGGGGCGCCGGTCCGAGGGATCAGGGCGTGCCGCCCATCGCAACGCGGGTCCTGGCGACCATTTCGTCGGTTGCGACGTCGGGCGGCTCGACGGGGGCGACCCAGCCCCGGATCCCGACGGAGAGGCGCAAGAGGCCGGCGAGGATGACGGCGTCCGCGCGGCTGCGGAGGACGCCCGCCCGGACGCGGTAGAGGGTGGTCCCGTCGCGGGAGATGTTGCTGATCCAGACGGGCCAGCCGTAGATCCGGGCGTTGTCCGCGACGATGCGGGCGGTGGTGGAGTCGCGGTACGCCCCGAGCTGGACCGTGTAGAGGCGGCCGGGGAGGGTGTCGCCCGGTGCAACGGGGCTGGCCGCGCCGCGGAGCTCCGGCGTCGCCGGAGCGGCCCGCGTTTCACGGGCGGCGTCGTCGACGCACGTGCAGGGACGCGGCGCGCCCGGGTCCGCCGGCACGGGTGCGTCCGTCGGGCGAGCGACCGGCTCGGGGGCCGGGGCGGGCTCCGGCGCCGCGGGTTCGGCGGCGGGCTCGGGCGCCGCGGCCGCGGAGTCCGGCGCGGCCATGAGTTCCGGCGCGGCCGTCGCGGTGTCGCGTGCGGGCCGCTGCGCGGCCGCGATCGCGGGCGCCGTCGCCGTGCGGCCGGTCCTGATCATGAGGGCAACGCGTCCGACGGCCTGGTGCACGGGGTTGAACCCGCTGGTCGCGGCGGGGTCGCCGAAGGGGCTCTTGGGGACGATGCGGTCGGCGACCTCGATCTGGAAGCCGACGGGGCTGGACGCGAAGAGTTCGACGCCCCCGCCGATCGAAGCGACGGCGCGGGTCACCGGGTCGACGTGGTAGTCGTCCGCCGGGTTCGCACCGTTCGCCGCGTCGATGTGGAGCACGCCGCCGCCCGCGGCGATGTACGGCGCGAGGAAACGGCCCGGCCGGGCGGGGAGCACGCGGAAGAGGATCGCGATCTCGCCGCCGTACATCCGGTACAGCGCGCCGCTCCCGGTCGCGAGCCGCCGTTCGGCGAAGGATCCGCCCCAACGCAGCCCGGCCCTGCCGCCGGCGACCCAGCGGTCGACGTGCAGCCCGGCGATCCATCCGTCTTCCATTCTCGTCTCGATCGTCGCGGACGGGGATAGTTCGCTGAACCGGGAGCCGCCGCCGTAGAGGCCGAGGGCTTCGCGGTGGTTCTGAGCCGAGAGAGGTTCGCCGCAGATCAGCAGGGGTCCGGCGATGAGAAGCGTTGTCGGCAGTCTGCGCATTGCGGCCTCCTTGCCAGGGGTCGCGTCGTCACGATCGGCCGCCGCCCAGCGCGTCGGGCGACGGTCCGGAGCCGATGCCCATGCTTGCAGGATCCGGGCAGGGATCGCACCCGGGATTCCGGCGTGCGCAACTCGCGACCGTTCTGAAACTTGCGAAGGTTTGTCGCCGGAACGCAACCGCGGAGCGCCCGGGCGTCGCCGGAAAAATCGTTTGGGAATCGGAAAAACGTTGGTGCGACGTCGCCATCGGCCTGCGACGCCGCCGTCCGCACGCGGCCGCTCGCAAGGGCCGGGAGGCGTGCGAGGCGGCGCGGCCCGTCGTATACTTTGGGGTCGGCGCACGCGGCGCGGGGCACGTCGTCGCCGTGCCCGTGCGCGATCCGCGACCCCCCACTCAGGAGCGAGAGATGCTTCGAACGACCGAGAATCGCCGGAACGCGATGTCCTTGCCCACGCACCTGCTCGTCCCCGTCATCCTCGCCGGCGTCGCGGCGTGCGGCGCCGGGGGCACGGCGGACGCGGAGCGGGAAGCTGCGGAGCGGGTGCCGGCCGTGCGCATCGTCGAGCCGGTCGACGGCGCGGAGCTGAGCGGCGAGGTGCGCGTGGTGCTGGCGGCCGAGAACATCGAGATCGTGCCGGCGGGCGACCCGCGCCCGAACTCGGGGCACCACCACCTGTTCCTGAACCGTGAGACGACGCCGCTCGGCGAAGCGATCCCGGCCGGGGAGCCGGACATCGTGCACCTGGGTCAGGCGCAGACGGAGCACGTCTTCCGGGACCTGCCGCCGGGCGATTACACGCTGGTCGCGGTCATCGGCGACCTCGCCCATCGCGTGATCCGGCAGAGCTCGGACACGGTGCGGTTCCGGGTGGTCGGCGGCGAACGTTAGTCGGAGCCGTGGCGGGTCCGAAAACGTCGGCGGGGCCGAACGTCGGCCCCGCCTTTCTTATTCACCCTACTACCAGGTTGATCAACCGGTCCGGCACGAAGACCACCTTGCGCACCTGCTGGCCGTCGACGAAGCGCCGGACGTTTTCGTCGGCGAGCGCGGCGGCCCGGGCATCGTCCTCGGTGATCCCGCGCCGCATCGGGATGCGTGCGCGAAGCTTCCCGTTGACCTGGACGACGAACTCGACGACGTCGACCGTCGCCTTTTCGGGGTCGTAGGTCGGCCAGTTCCCGCCGGGGACGGAGCGCCAGCCGGCGGCGCGGAGCCCGCCCTCGGCCTCGGGGCCGGTCGGGCGCTCGAAGATGCTCTTCTCGTGCCCCAGCCGCTCCCAGAGCTCCTCGGCGATGTGCGGCGCGAAGGGCGCGATCATGACGACGAGCGGCTCGACCTCCGAGCGGTTCGCCTTGCGGCCACCCTCCCGGACCGCGTTCAGGTACTCCATCATCGCCGCGATCGCGGTGTTGTAGTCGAGGGAGGCGATGTCCTCGGTCACCTTCTTGATCGTGGCGTGGAGCTTCTGCTCGAGGGCGCCCTCGATAGGCGCATCGCCGAGCTCCTCGACCGGGACGACGGTGTCCCAGAGGCGCTTCAGGAAGTTGTAGGGCCCCTGTAGCCCGAGATCGCGGAAGTCGCCGCCCTCCTGGTACGGGCCGAGGAACATCAGGTAGGTGCGGAAAGTGTCGGCGCCGTACTTCTCGATGTACTCGTCCGGGATCACCACGTTGCCCCGGCTCTTCGACATCTTCGCGCCTTCCTTGATGATCAGCCCGTGCTTGCGGAAGCGCACGAAGGGCTCTTCGAAGTCGATGTGCCCAAGGTCGTGCAGCACCATGGTAATGAACCGGCTGTACAGCAGGTGCAGCACCGCGTGCTCCTCACCGCCGATGTACATGTCGACGGGGAGCCACTTCTTCGTGAGCTCGGGGTCGAAGGGCACGTCGTCCCGGTGCGCCGACGGGTAGCGCAGGAAGTACCAGGCGCTGTCGAGGAAGGTGTCGCTCACGTCGGTCTCGCGCCGGGCCTCCTTGCCGCACCGGGGGCACGGGACGCGGTACCACTCCTCGACGCGGGCGAGCGGGCTCACGCCGCTCTCGTCGGGCTTGTAGTTCTCGACGTGCGGGAGCACGACCGGGAGGTCCTCCTCGGGGACCGGGACGGTGCCGCAGTCGTCGCAGTAGATGATCGGGATCGGCGGACCCCAGTAGCGCTGGCGCGAGATACACCAGTCGTGGAGGCGATAGTTGACGCGGGGTTTGGCGAGTCCGCGCTCCTCGAGCCACTTCGTGATCGCGCGCTTGGCCTCGTCCCATCGCATCCCGTTGAACTGGTCGGAGTTGACCAGCACGCCCCCGCCGACGTAGGCCTCGTGGAGCGGGGTCCCCTCGTGGTCGCCCTCGCCCGCGACGACGCGCTTGATGGGGAGCGCGAACTTCTGGGCGAATTCGAAGTCACGCTCGTCGTGGCCGGGGACGGCCATGATCGCGCCGGTCCCGTACTCCATGAGGACGTAGTCGGCGATCCAGACCGGGATCTCCTCGCCCGTGGCCGGGTTGATCGCGTAGCCGCCGGTGAAGACGCCGGTCTTCTCCTTGTCGGTTTTCTTGCGGGTGACCAGGTCGGTCGTGGCGACCTTGGCGCGGTAGGTCTCGACGGCCTCGCGCTGCTCGTCGGTCGTCAGCTCGTCGACGAGCGGGTGCTCGGGCGCGAGGACCATGAAGGTCGCGCCGAAGATGGTGTCGGGCCGCGTCGTGAAGACGCGGATGACCGGCTTGCCGGCGTGGAGCTGCGCCGGCTCGTGGCGATCCTCGGCGATGCGACGGCGGGCGATCGGGAACTCGATCTCGGCGCCCTCGCTCCGGCCGATCCAGTTCTCCTGCGCCTTCTTCGTCGTCTCCGACCAGTCGATCCAGGACAGGTTGTCGAGGAGCCGCTGGGCGTACTTCGTGATCTTGAAGAACCACTGCGAGAGGAAGCGCTGCTCGACGGGCGTGCCGCAGCGCTCGCACTCGCCGGCGACGACCTGCTCGTTCGCGAGGACGGTGTGGCAGCCGGGGCACCAGTTGACCGGCGCCTCCTTCTTCTCCGCGAGCCCCGCCTTGTAGAGCTGCAGGAAGAGCCACTGCGTCCACTTGTAGTAGCGCGGATCGGTGGTGTCGACGGTGTGGTTCCAGTCGTACATCGCGCCGGTCCGTCTGAGCTGCCGCGTGAAATTGGCAATGTTGCGCGGGATCAGCTCCATCGGGTGGGTCCCGATCTTGAGCGCGAAGTTCTCCGAGTGGATGCCGAAGGCGTCGAAGCCGATCGGCTCGAAGACGTCGTCGCCCTGGAGGCGGCGGAACCGGCCATGCACGTCCGCGCCGGTGAAGGCGTAGATGTTCCCGACGTGGAGCCCCTCGGCGGAGGGGTACGGGAACATCATCAGGTTGTAGAACGGACGCTCGGCGCGGGCGAGACCTTCATCGGTGTAGGTGTTGGTGCCCCGCTCCTCCCACCGGCTCTGCCATTTTTTCTCTATCTCGGCAGGTCGATACGTGTCGTCGCTCGCGTGGCTCATCTCGGAATGTCGATCGTTGATTCAACCCGTTTTCTTGCGCCGAACCATACACTATAGCCGATGGGGGGTGCCGTAACAACGGGGCGTCACGGCGCGGTCGCGGTCGATCGGTCGGGGAGCGAGCCGGCGAGGCTGGCCACGGCGGCGAACGGGTCGTCGGCGGACGCGGCGGCGTCGCGGATCGCGGCTATGGTGGCGGGGAGGTCCCCGCCGTGCCGCTCGAGGGCGGCATCGAAGAGGTCGAGGCGGTCGTAGTAGAGGCGCCAGGCGATCAACCGCGCGTTGTTCGGCTGGATCTGCGCGAGGCCGCGGTACCCGGGGGAGGAGAAGCGGTCTGCGTAGGACTCCGCGAAGCGCTCCCGGGCGCGGGCGTACGCCTCTTCCCGCAACTCGACGCGCCGCTCGGAGGGCAGCTCGGTGCGGGAGTAAATATCCTCGAGGTCCGCGATCAGCTCGGCGAGGAACCGGCCGAAGAGGACGTTGTCGGACCACTGTGCCTTCGCCTCCCGACACCGCTCGCCGTCCTCGCCCTCGACGCCGCAGAAGAACAGGATTGCGCCACGGTCGCCGACGAAGTTCGCGAAGCTCTCGTTGAACGAGACCCGGCTCGGGACGAAGAGCGTGTTGTGCGCGATCTCGTGGATGACCGTGGAGACGAGGGCGATGTCGTCGTAACGGAGCAGCGTCGAGAGGAGCGGGTCGTTGAACCACCCCAGGGTGCTGAACGCGCTGGTCGGGCGGACGTAGACGTCGTACCCCTCCCGCTCGAGCTTGCGGGCCTCGCGGTGCGCGGCCTCGGCGTCGAAGAAGCCCTTGTAGGGGACGCGGCCGACGATCGGGAACCACCAGGTGACCGGCTCGAAGCGGTCGCGGTACGCCGCGGAGAGGACGAGGGCGAGGGTGTCGCGGTCGATCCACGAGTACGTCGTGTAGCTCTCGCCCGCCTCGAGGCCGAGCATCTCGCTGGCGAAGGTGCGCGCCTGGAGGACGAGGGAGAGCTTGTGCCGGACCTCGTCGCTGGTGGCGGGATCGCGGACCACCGCTTCGATCGGCTGGCGACGGCTCAGGATGCGCGCCTCCTCGACGCCCGCACGCAGGACGTAGGTGGGGGAGCAGGTGAGCGATGCCGCGGCGATCCCCGCGGCGACGAGCAGCAACGCCAGCTTCTTCTTCATACGCCTCGTCCCGGGTTCGTCCGAGTTACACACCGGCGGCCGTTGCCGGTTCCACGGGCCATGCTGCCTCTTTCGTACCGCCGCGGCCAATCCTAGATTCGCGCGACATGGACCGCATATTCTTCATGCTCGGAAGCGTGTTCGGCTTCCTCGGCGTCGCGCTCGGCGCCCTGGGCGCGCACGCCCTCGAGGCGCGGCTCGGTCCGGATGGCCTCGACACGTACGAGCTGGCCGCGCGATATCAAATGTATCACGCCGTCGCGCTCCTGGCCGCGGCGTGGGCGTGCACGCGCTGGCCGGGGACGGCGTCGTCCGTGGCCGGGTGGTTCTTCGCCTCGGGGATCGTGCTCTTCTCGGGAAGCCTGTACGCGCTCGCCCTCGGCGCGCCGCGCTGGCTCGCGTTCATCACGCCGTTCGGCGGCGTGTCGTTCCTGGTCGGTTGGGCGCTGCTGGCGTGGTCGGCGCTGCGGGGCTGAGTCCCGGTCGTCGGGTCTCGGCTCTTGACACACGCCGCTTTCTACTATCACTATAGTATTAGTTGAAAGCGATGGGTGGACGGAGGCCGAAGGATGCGGTGCGACGGACGGCGAGATTCGAGGCGACGGGCGCGGGTGCGCGCAGCGTTGCGGGTCGGAGCGTTCGCGGCGCTGGCCGCGGGGTGTTCACTCGGATTGCGGGGTAGTGGGGGGCCGGTGCCCCACGTGGAGCGTTCCGGCGTGGTCTACTGGGCGGAGACGATTTTCCTGACGGACGATCCGGTGCGGATCCAGACGATCGTTGGCGCGACGAACCGGCGGAATCGTCCGGTGGAGGTGCAGGTGGTCTCGTGCCCGGTGTTCGTGAGGTTGTACGGCGCGCCGGCCCGGACCGGGCTCCCCGCGTGGGACGAGGAGCCGGCGTACGCGCGGTGGAAGGGCGAGAGCGGCCGGCGCGACGATCGTCGGGGGTCGGATTGCGAGCGAGGCGGCAAGAGCGTGGTGATCGCGCCCGGCAAGTCGACGTGGCTGACGGTGTCCGTGGTGGAGCCGGCGGGGATGGGCGACACCATTCCGCCGGGTCGTTACTACTTCACGGCGGTCGTGCCCGTGGGTGGGCGGCGGTTGGAATTGATCTCGGGCGAATCGGCGCTGGGCGTCACGACTGGAGAGATCGAGCGGCGGAGCGGCGAAGGCCGGGAGCCGCGAGCGAATGAAAGGGGGTGATATCGGATGGCGAAGGAGATCTCGTTCACCGATCGCGAGCTGGACGTGATGGCGGTGTTGTGGGAGCTGGGCTCGGGGACGGTGGCGGAGGTGCAGGCGCGGCTGCCGGACCGGCTGGCGTACACCACCGTGTTGACGGTGCTCCGGACGTTGGAAGAGAAGGGGTATGTGGGCCATGAGGAGGAGGGTCGTGCGTACCGGTACCGTCCGCTGGTGGCGCGGGAGCGTGCGGGGGAGAGCGCGCTGCGTCGCGTGGTGCGGAAGCTGTTCCTGGGCTCGCCGGAGCTGTTGGTGACGCAACTCGTCTCGGACCGGTCGCTGAGCGAGGAGGAGCTGCGTCGGCTGCGTCGGCTGCTGGATGAACGTCTGGGCGAGGAGGAGCGGAAATGATCGCGTGGCTACTGTACACGGTAGTCGTATCGGCGCTCCTGGGTCTCGCGGCGCTGGCGGGCGAGTCGGCGCTGTCGTCGCGGGGGCGGCCGGTGCGTTGGGTGTGGGCCGTGGCGGTGGTAGGGTCGCTCGTCGCGCCGATCGTGGCGTGGCTGAGGCCGGCGGAGGTGGAGCCGGTCCGGGCGATGGAGGCGTCGCAGGTGATCCTGCAGCCGGCGACGGTGTGGCTGGAGGCGACGACGGCGGCGTCCTCGCCCTCGTGGGATCGGGTGCTGCTGGTGGTGTGTGTCGTGGCGTCGGTGGCGCTGGCGGTGGTGCTGCTGGTGGCGAACGTGCGGCTGGTCGCGGCCCGGCGTGGCTGGGGCCGGAAGCAGGTCGACGGCGTGCCGGTGTACGTCTCGCGCGACGTCGGCCCGGCGGCACTGGGTTTCTTCGGCGGCTCGATCGTGATCCCGGAGTGGGCGCTCGGGCTGGAGGAGCGTCTGCGGCGGCTGATGCTGTTGCACGAGCGTGAGCACGTGCGCGCGGGCGACCCGCGGCTGCTGTGGCTGGGGCTCGCGGCGGTCGCTCTGATGCCGTGGAACCCGGTCGCGTGGTGGATGCTGCGTCGGCTGCGGCTGGCGATCGAGCTGGACTGCGACGCGCGGGTGATGCGCCGGGAGCCGGATCCCCGGGGCTACGGCGCGCTGCTGCTCGAGGTGGGGCGGCGGTTCAGCGGCGCGGGGCTGGTCGCGGCGGCGCTGGCGGAGCCGCAGTCGTTCCTGGAGCGGCGGCTGCGCCGGCTGGTGGGCCCGAAGCCGCAGGGTTGGGCCCGCGCGCTGGCGGGCGGCGGCGCGGCCATCGCGCTGACGGTGCTGGCGTGCGAGGCGCCGGAGCCGACGACGGTGCCGTTGGAGGACCCGGTGAGCGCGGCGCGGATCGTCGAGGCGCGGAAGGCGTTCGCGAAGGCGCAGGAGGCGCTCGAGAGTGCGCAGGAGCGCACGCTGCACGTCGCGCCTCCGGCCGATTGCCGGGTGGTTTACATGCTGGACGGCGTCGTTGCGGAGGTCGCCGAGCTCGGGAGCCCGGGGAAGGGCGTGATCGGCCAACTGGATCCGTCCACGATCCGGCGGATCGACGTCGTCAAGGGCGCGGTAGGCGCCGCCCTGGCGAATCGATTGGGTGTCAGCGGCGCCTGTGCATTGATTCGGATCGAAACGAACCATCGCGCACCCGATGTCACCACACCGCCCGAGATCGAGCTTCCGCCGCCGGGGATCAACGCCGTCGAAATTCCGCCCGAGATCGGCCCTGGCGACGTTGGCACGCGTGTGATGCCCGCGGCGACCTCGGCTACGAGCGACGGCCGTTTCCAGGCGTTCTCCGCGGGGATGGAGCGGCCGAGGCTGCGCAACCCGGAGGAGGTGTCGCGGGAGTTGGCGCGTCGTTACCCGCCGCTGCTCCGCGATGCCGGGATCGGCGGGATGGTCACGGTGCTGTTCTGGATCGACGAGACGGGCGAGGTCCGTCGTATCGAGTTGTCTCAGCCGAGCGGTCATCCGGCGTTGGACGAGGCGGCGAAGGCGGTCGCGTCGAAGATGGAATTCGAGCCGGCGCGCGCGGGCGGCGCGCCGACGCCGGTCCTTGTACAGATTCCGATCAGGTTCGGCGTTGATTGAGAGTGGTTCGGGGCGCGGGGGATCTTCCGCACCCCCGATCCACATCTCCGACGCCCTCGACGGCCGGGATGCGGCACGTGTGAGAATCCGACGGATCGACCAGATGCGGGGCGACTGATCCAGGTTCGACCACGGCACGCTCCCGGCCGTTACTATTCTCCTCCCCGGTTCATCGACTCACGCAATAGAGGAATTCGGTGACCTCGTCGCCGCGGTAGGTGCGGTGGTCGCCGTCGGAGTCGGAGCGGTAGCGGCGGTAGCGGCGCTGGTACTTCCGGTACGTGGCGGCGCGGCCGTACCGTTTGAGGACGCGGACGATCGTCTCCTCCGGGATGATCCCTTCGGCGTTGTAACTGAGGACGATGTGCCTGCAGCGGGCGGCCGCGACGAGGGCCTCGAAGGCGTCCTCGCACCGAGCGATGCGGGACCAGTCGCTGCGCTTGTCCTGGTCGTGGAGGAGGCCGGTCTTTCCGCGCAGCGGGATGGGCGCGTCGAACCAGCCCATCGCAATGATCTCGGGGATGTGGTAGTAGGCGGAGTACTGCCGCGTGTTGTACGGCGGGTCGAGGTAGAGGAGGTCGAACGGCTCGAGCTCGGAGACGACGTCGTATGCATCGGCCCGGAGCGCCCGGCACCCTTCGCCGGGCACGATGCGCGGGGGGCGCAGGCGGAGCGCGGCGCGCGCGTTGGGCTGCCAGCTCTTGATGCACGCGGCGTAGACGCCGGCGGTGTTGGCGACGCGGTCGGCGGCTTCGACGAGCGCGGCGAGGAGGACGTAGAAACCGTCGTCGCAGACGAGTCCGTTCGCGTGCCAGCGCTCGAGAGTGGCCCGCACGGCGTCGATGCGCGCGGCGTTCTCCGGAGTGAAATACATGCGCTGGTGGCGTTGCCCCTCGGCGCCGGCGGGCGAGAAGTGCTCGTGGATGAAGCCGGGGTCGGGCGGGACGCGGTTGAGGTGGGCGACGACGCCCTCGAGCGTTGGCGGGAGGCCGTCCAGCTCGTCGGCGAGCCGCTCGAAGCTCGGGACGGCCGCGGTCTGGACGTAGGCGCGGCCGAACACGTGCGCGAACTGGAGGATGTCCGCCGCGACGACGCGGAAGCCGCGACGTTTCAGCGCCCGAGCGACGCTCGCGGTGCCGGTGAACGGGTCGACCGCGATCCCTCCGCGGATGCCGCGCCGGTCCAGGACGTCGCGGATGAATCCGAGAAGTCGGGTCTTATTGCCTATGTAGCGCATCCGCCAACCGTGCGGCTTCCCGCGAGGGGAGATATCATTTCGCGCGGTTTCGGTGTTGCTTTCGACTCCATTTTACTCCCCCTCCTCGGCGCTGTCCATCCCAGGCCCGATCGCGACGGCATTGTGGGTGGCGGCCAGCGTACGAATCAACGGCATGAGAGGTAGCCGGAACTTGGCACATTCTTCCTCGATTCAGAGTCTGAGGACGAGCGCGTCGTGCAACTCGTCGTATATCGCTCGTGCTGGCGATGATATCATCCGCAGAAAAAGAGCGAGCCCCCGCCTTTGGCCAAGGGGCTCGCTCGGGCACGGCTCGATGCCCTTAGTCGATCTACTCTGGACAGGCAACCGGTAGGCCAAGCGGAACAGGTGGTGGTTGCCCAGCCGCGGTCACTCGGATCCTCAGTTCGGGTTCACGCAAGCCATTTATCTCCGAGATCTCAAATCGCGTGATCCGAACCGAGTATTCCTCGGCCAGTGCACGGGCATCCTTGCCTGGGAATGCTCCCGCATCTGCGGCGAAACACGTGAAAGTCAAGCCGAGTCCCTGCCTCCACTCACGGACCGCGTCCTCCCAATTGAGGCCGGGTGAATGCGGGGACCTGCCTAATCCATAGGTTGCTTCGACCCCCACCAAACGAGCGTAGTTTGGAAGCGGGTCTGTGTCTGTGGCCGGCCGGTCAACGAGATAGGCAATCCGTACCCCGTCAATCGTTTCGACTAGACCTTCATAACGAGCGACACTCGAACCCGGTCGAAGCTCCCTCAGCTCACTCACTGTCATGCCGATTTCGACGCCCTCGAGATGCTCGAAGATTCCCACCTGCGGGATAGGCACCGGCTTTTGCGCCGCCACATTCTCGCAAGCAAGAAGTCCGAACACCGTGACCGTGACAATGGCGCCCGGCAAAGTACGTTGTTTCATTGCCTGCACAGTAGCATGCCACAATCGCCCCCTCCGCCGCCGCCTGAAGTTGTCCCGGTTCAGTGGACAGTGTGACGTTTGCGGCTCATGCCGCTGTGA
>CALBZE010000005.1 GCA_937889645.1 uncultured bacterium | reverse complement strand
AGAGTCCCGCCTGCATCAGCTTGCGCATACGACCCTCCATCGGATCTTCGCCCCTTGTTCAAGGCGGGGGGACCGCCACGCCGGTGACGCGCCGGCGGCGGGTACCACAGGCAAGCGGAGCGGTGTCACCATAAAGGGAGGTTATGACAGTGGCGTCGGGGCCGGTCCCGAGCACCCGACGGGCACGGCTGCGAAGTCGCCGATACACCCCGCGAGCGCGAAGGGCGTGCCGAGCTTCCATCGAGTTTTCCCTCCTGTGCGTGGAGTCGCGGTGGTGTTGCCACGCGTCCAACGCTAGCGGCCGGCCGATGCTCGCGCTGTCGAGGAATTGCGAACTTCGCGCGGGCGCGGGTCGACTCGCCCTCCTCGTACCTGGGCGACGAGTCGATCCTCGCGCGACCCGTCCGCCAACCGCGGAAGCATTACTCGTCCGTTCGCACCGGGACCCCGAACAGCCGCAAGCCCCACTCCGTCGCCGGGCCGATGCCCAGTGCGAAGACGATCGTGCCGAGCCCTATCGTGGCGCCCAGCGCCCAGCCGAGCACCAGCACGGTCAGCTCGATCACGGTGCGTACGCGCCGCACCGGCCACCCGGTCCGTGCCGCGATGCCGAGCATCATGCCGTCGCGGGGCCCCTTCCCCAGCCCCGGCGCGATGTACAGCCCTGTCGCCAGACCCGTGAGCACCGTCCCGGCCACGTGGTACGCGGGCCGCAGCCAGCCTGCCGCGGGCGGGAGAAGAGGCAGCAACAGGTCGATGAAGACGCCGATCAGGACCATGTTCGCGAGCGTGCCGGGGCCGGGCCGCACGCCGATGAACCACGTGCCGCCGACGATCGCGATGCCGACCACGATGCTCGCCACGCCCACGCTCATCCCGGTGAGCCGGTGCAACCCCACGTGGAACGCGTCCCACGGGCCCAGCCCGAACTCACTCCGGATCATGAGCGCGCAGGCGAGGCCATAGACGAAGAGCCCCAGGACCAGTTGCGCCCAGCGCCGCGATGCGCGGGCGAGCGTGGGCGTGCGCGCACCCACCCAGCCGTCCGCCGTCCCGGCGCGCAACGATCCGGATGTCGTGTTCTTCTCCACGAAAGCTTCCTCCCGTCCTCGAGTCAGGGCCGGCCCACTTGCCCGGGGCCCGGTGCGTGATCCCGTCTTGCGCGAACCCGTTGCCCGGGCGCCGGCCCGTTTGTGAAAGTTGCGCCGGACCGGGCAACCATAACAGATTCAGCGAAACAGAATTTTGACCTGCACAGTTTGCGGGAGCGACGGGTTGGAAACCAGTGAGAAGGCCGCGGAGCCGTTCCTCTATGAACAGGTGGCCGCCGAGATCCTGGAGCTGATCCGGGTGGGGACGCTGCGCCCTGGCGAGCGGCTGCCTTCCGTGCGGCGCATGAGCGCGCGCTGGCGGGTGAGCATCCCGACGGTGCTCCAGGCGTACCGGCTGCTCGAGGCGCGGCGGGTCATCCGTGCGCGGCCTCGCTCGGGCTTCTACGTGCAGTCGCCGGACCGCTTCCGGCTGCCGGAGCCCGCGCGTACGGAGCCGCCGGCCGAGGCGCGCGAGGTCTCGACGGCCGACCTGATCGTCGAGTTCCTCGAGGCGGCAGGCGACCCGGCGCTCGTCCCCCTCGGCGCGGCGATCCCGGACGCCGCGCTCCTGCCTGTCGAGCGACTCGGGCGCCACCTGGCGCGGACGGTGCGCGAAGCGAGCGCCCGCGCAGCCGTGATCGCCACACCGTCGGGCTGCGAGGAGCTCCGGCTCGAGATCGCGCGCCGGGCGCTCGAGGCCGGGATTCGCGTCGGCGCCGACGACGTGGTGGTGACCGCGGGATGCTCCGAGGCGGTGGCGCTGTGCCTGCGCGCGTTGACGCGCCCGGGCGACGCGGTCGCTGTCGAGTCGCCCGCGTACTTCGGCACGCTGCAGGCGATCGCGGCACTGGGGCTGCGCGCGGTCGAGGTGCCCACGGACCCGCGCACCGGGTTGTGCGTAGACGCGCTGGACGCGGTACTCGCCCGTGGCGGCGTCGCAGCGGTCGTCGTCACGCCGTCGGCGCAGAATCCGACGGGCGCGGTGATGCCGGAGGGGGCGCGCCGCGCGCTGGCCAACGTCCTCGCGCGGCACGGCGTCCCCGCCATCGAGGACGACACGTACGGCGACCTGTGCTTCGCGGACGCCCGCCCGCGCTCCCTGCGGGCATTCGACCGGGCCGGCCTGGTGCTGACGTGCGGCAGCTTCTCGAAGACGCTCGCCCCGGCCTACCGCGTCGGCTGGGTGATTCCGGGCCGCTGGCGGGGCGCGGTACTGCGTCTCAAGGCCGCGTCGACGCAATCCACGGCCACGCCCGTCCAGCTCGCCCTGGCCGCGTACCTGCGGGCGGGCGGGTACGATCACCACCTCCGTCGGCTGCGGCGCACGTTCCAGCAGAACCTGGTGCGGCTACGCTACGAGGTCGCCGCACGCTTCCCGGCCGGGACGCGGCTCACGGCCCCGGGCGGCGGCTTCGTCCTATGGGCGGAGCTGCCGCCGGGCACGGACGCCGTCGCGCTCTACCGCCGCGCTCTCGAGCGGGGCATCAGCACCGCCCCCGGCCCTGTCTTCTCCGCGACCGGGTCGTACGGCAACTGCTTGCGGCTGAGCGCCGGGCACCCGTGGTCGGAGCGGACGGACGCCGCGCTCGCGACGCTGGCGGCGCTGGCCCACGGCGCCCGCGCGTGAAGCCGTCGCTCGAAGTCCCCTCAACCGGAGCCGACCCCGTTCGTGCGCCGCCCGAAGAACTCCGCCTCGAGGATCCACGTCGCGCCGCCGTCGGTCGAGCGTTCGCCGCGCCAGGTGAACGAGTCGGACGTGATGTCGACGAACGACCAGCGGATCAGCGAGCCGTCCGGGCACCGGCCGTCCTGCACGACCTCGTCGCCGACACGCCGGCCGATGAGGTGGTCCTCCGCGCCGGTCACGGGGTTGATCCAGATGACCCTCCACGCACCGGTCACCGCGTCGTACACACGGATCGAGCTCCCGTAGCGGTTGCCCTCCCGGGGCGGGGCCGAGCGATCGCGACGCGGTCGGGTGGGGGCAATGTACACGTCCTGCACCGCACGCCCCTCGAGAACCCAGGCGAAGTGCCACTCTCCCACGGCCTCGCGGGGAGGGCCGTCCGGCGGGTAGTCGACGACGCGCGGCGCACCGGTGCGGAGGTGCCGTCAATGTCTTCCCGAAGATGTTAGCGATGAGGCGGGAGGCGCTCTATCACAATCGTGCGCACCTCACGCGCGTGTGCGGCGCTGGCGGACTTACGGAAACGGGTGGGCGTAACGCCGACCATACGGCGGAACACGGCGGTGAAGTGGCTGTGGGAGGTGAAGCCAGTTCGTGCGCGATGGACGAGACGCCCTAGGTCGTGTCTGATGACTTCGTCGCGTAGCGTGCGACGAGAGCGATCGTGATCATGGCCTCGAAGTGCACGGCGAGCTTCTCGGGGCGTGTGGCAATGCGGCGCAGGTTCTTGAGCCCACCGACCGCATGTTCGATGATGTTGCGCCTTCGGTACTGCTCGCGGTCGAAGACGGGCCTTCTAACCGGGCCGCCGTCTGCGCTGCTCGATCTGGTCACGGCGCTCGGGGATTCCCGCCCGTACTTTGTGGCTCCTGCACCAGGCCCGAATGGCCTGCGTGGAGTATCCCTTATCTCCCGCAAGGCGCT
>CALBZE010000004.1 GCA_937889645.1 uncultured bacterium | reverse complement strand
TCAGCCGACCTTTGTGCGTGGCGGTCAGCCCGTGCGGCGCGCCAGGGTAGACCTTCAGAGTCGCGTTCTCGACGAGTTCCACCGATCGCATGGCCGAGGCCGCGATCGGCACGATCTGGTCGTCCTCGCCGTGGATGATCAGCGTCGGCACGTCGATTTTCCGCAGGTCCTCCGTGAAGTCCGTCTCCGAGAACGCCGCGACGCATTCGTAGGCATTCACCAACCCGGCCTGCATGCACCAGAGCCAGAAGGCCTCCCGCGTCCCCTCCGATACCTTGGCGCCCGGCCGGTTCGCGCCGTAGAACGGGGCGCTGAGTTCCCGGTAATACTGCGAGCGGTCGCGCAGCAGGCTTTCCCGGATCTCGTCGAAGACCTCTCGCGGCTGGCCCTCGGGGTTCGCCTCGGTCCTGAGCATGAGCGGCGGCACGGCGCCGATCAGGACGACCCTCGCGACGCGATCGGTGCCGTGACGTCCGACGTACCGCGTCACCTCGCCCCCGCCCGTCGAATGGCCTACCAGGATGGCGTCCCGGAGATCGAGATGCTCGATCAGCTCGGCGAGATCGTCGGCGTAGGTGTCCATGTCGTTGCCGTGCCAGGGCTGGCTGGAACGGCCGTGGCCGCGCCGGTCGTGGGCGATGCAGCGGAAGCCATGGGAGGCGAGGAACAGCATCTGGTCGTCCCAGGCGTCGGCGTTGAGGGGCCAACCGTGGCTGAAGACGACGGGCTGCCCTGAGCCCCAATCCTTGTAGTAGATCTCGGTGCCATCCTTCGTCGTGAACGTGCTCATCCCGAAGTCCCCCCTCGATCGATGTCGTCACGGGCGACGCGGCCCCGCCGAGGGACGCGGCGGTCGTCGCCCGGCTGGCGGGCGCCGGGCACTGGCAATTTACGGTCCGCGGCCGCCGGTCGCGGTGGCGCACACCACACCGGCCGGATCGAAGTGGCCCGGTCCTGACCGAGCGGCGCGAGCGACCATGGCCCGGCGATCGGCGAGCGCGGGTCGTTCGCTCCGCGCGGCTCACTCGAGCCGCGGTCCTCGCCGGGTGACGGCGTCTTCACCGCCCTTGCATATTACGAATCGTACTATTAGCTTCGCCCGACGTGGAACCGAAGCAAGCCGAACGCACGACCCTCGAGTACGCGCTCCTCGGCCTCATCCGCGAGAAGCCGCGCAGCGGCTACGAGCTCCGCAAGGTCTTCGTCGAGACGGCGATGGCGGGGTACAGCGGGAGCCCGGGCGCGATCTACCCCGCGCTCCGGCGCCTGGAGGCCGACGGCCTCATCGTCGGGACGGCGCGCCCCGGCGGCCCCGGACGACCGGGCCGCGAGTTCCGCCTCACGCCCGCGGGCGAGGCCGTGCTGCAGAAATGGTTGGCGCTGCCGGTGACGCGCGACGACGTCGCACTGAGGCTCGACGTCCTGATGCTGCGCTTCGCCTTCCTGGGCTTCGCCGATTCACCGGACCGGACGCTGGTCTTCCTGGAGCGTCTCGAGGCCGAGCTGGAGTCTTTCCTCGTCGAGCTGGAACAGCAGCTCGAGGCGATCCGATCGGCGCCACTACACGCCCGTCTTGCGCTCGAGGCGGGGATCTCCTCCATCGCGGACCGGCTCCGCTGGACGCGGGCGGCCCGCGCGCGGCTCACTTCCACCGGAGACTGGACATGAGCGAGACCATCGTCATGGGTTCAACGCCGCAGATCCCGGCGGCGTCGACCGTCGCCCGCACCCCGGCCTCCATCGCCGTCCGCACGGCCCTCCTCGCCCTCGGCATCCTCGGCGCAATGCGGATCGGCGAGATCCTCGGCGTCCTGCTGGTCCCCTCGGTGGGCGAGGCGCTCGCGGCGCGGGCGGCGGCCGACGCAGTGGGCGCAACGGGTATTGCGAAGGTCGCCCTCGTCGCGCTCCTCCACGCGCTGGTCCTCGCGCCGGTCGCGCTCCGCGCGCGGGTCGGCGGCTGGCGTCTCACGCTCGCGCTGGGCGGAGCGTACCTGCTGATCGTGTGGGTGTTGAACGAGATCGAGGCAGCGGTCTTCCTCGGTGCGATCATGCCCGAAGGGTACGCCTTGGCGACGGGGATCGCCCAGGGCGTGACCGCGATCGCGGCGGGTGGGCTGGCGACGTTCCTCCTCGGGCCGCGCCCGACGGCGCCGGAACCGCGACACGCACCCCTCCTGGATCGCGGCTGGCCGCTCCGGCGCCGGGTGGCGCGGGTCGTCGCAGCGTGCGTCGTCTACTTCGTCCTCTACTTCCTGGCCGGGATCTTCATTGCGCTGCGCGACCCGGAGCTCCAGGCGTTCTACGACTCGATCGGGATGCCGACGCCCGGGGCGGTGGCTGCGCTGCAGCTCGGCCGCGGGGCGATCTGGACGGGCGTGGTGGCGCTCCTGCTGTGGGCGTTGGACGCCGGCCGCGGTCCCGCCGCCGTGATCGTCGCGCTGGTCTGTTCGGTGCTCATGGCGTCGGCGCTCATCCCGCCGAACCCCTTCCTCCCACCCGAGATCCAGGCGACGCACTTCGTCGAGATCGCGTCGTCGAACTTCCTCTTCGGCCTCGCGGCCACCCGGCTCCTCAGCCGGAAAGACTGAGACGGCGCGGCCCCCGCTCCCGGTCATCGGACAGGGCGGGGTCCGCAGCCGCAGCGGTACCCGTGCGGCCCGAGCGGCCCTCGGAGGAGCAGAGTTCCTTGTCGAATTTTCGGTAGACCACCCGATCCGCCTTGCGGTAGACTTCAAAGAGGCCCGCCGGACGGCGGTGGAGAGCCGTTGCCCCGACCGAAGTGGAGGGCCGCTTCACGGATAGCTCGGTGCGCTCCGGAGGTACCGTATGGACAGGAACGTCTGCGTGCTCCTGGTGCCGTACATGGCCGGCGACGACCGCCACGGCGCGAGCCGTGGGCCGGAGCGCCTGCTTTCGGCCGGGATCGCCGGGCGCTTTGCCGACCCCAGCCGGGTCAGGACCGAGCGCATCGAGCGCGACGGGCCGTTCTGCGACACCGGGTCCGCGTCGCTTGCCGTGAACCGACGCCTCGCCGCGAGCGTCCGCGCCGCGATGGACGCGGGCGAGTTCCCGTTCGTGCTCGCCGGGTCGTGCGACGCGGCGCTGGGCGTGCTGGCGGGGATCGGGACCGCCGGCACCGGCGCCATCTGGTTGGACGCGCACGGCGACTTCAATACGCCCGAGTCGACGCTCTCGGGCTTCTTCCCCGGCATGACGCTCGCCATCGCCACAGGGCACTGCTACCGAAAGTACCGGACGAGGCTGGGTCCGGCCGCACCGCTGGACGAAGAAACCGTGCTCATGCTGGGCGTGCGGGACCTCGACGCGGAGGAGCGGGAACGCCTGGCTGCGTCCAGGATCGGGGTCGTCCAGTGGAGCGATGGCGAGCCGTGTGCGGATGTCACGGACGCGCTCGACCGCCTCGCCGGGCGGGTCGACGACGTCTACCTGCACATCGACCTGGACTCCCTGGATCCCTCGGTCGCACCGGCGATCGTGGACCACCCGGTGCCGGGCGGGCTATCCCTCGTTCAGCTCGAAACGATCCTCCGCGGCGCCCTCGAGCGGTTCAGAATGCGCGCCGCGACGGTCGCCACGTACAACCCCATGCTGGACTCGGACGACGGAACCCTCCGCGTCGTGTTGCGGATCGCGGAACTACTGGCGGCATTGGAGCCTTCACACGGGAGACGCCCATGACACAGCGAGAGAGAGTTGCGAACTTCCGCCTGATGCACGAGAACGGCCCGCTGGTCCTGCCCAACGCCTGGGACGCGGCGAGTGCCCGCGTGATCGAGCTGGCCGGCGCGCAGGCCATCGGGACCACCAGCGCCGGGGTCTCGTGGGCGTACGGACGCCGCGATGGCCACCGGTTGCGGCGCGACGAGATGATCGACGCCATCCGCCGCATCGTCGAGGCGGTCGAGGTCCCGGTCACGGCCGACGTCGAGGGAGGTTACGGCAACGGCTCCGTCGAGGACGTGGCCGAGACGGTGCGTGCGGTCGTGGAGCTCGGCGTCGTCGGCATCAATCTCGAGGATGCGGCTGGCGATGGCGGGAATACGCCGCTGCTCGCGCCGGAGCTCCAGGCGGAGCGGATACGCGCCGCGCGGGCCGAGGCGGCCGCGGCGGGCGGCGATCTGTTCATCAACGCCCGGACGGATGTCTACCTTGCCCAGGTCGGCGAACCGGACTCGCGTCTGGATGCCGCAGTCGAGCGAGCGAACCAGTACCTCGCCGCAGGCGCAGACGGCGTGTTCGTGCCGGGCGTGACGGATGCCGACACGATTGCCGCATTGGCCAGGGCGATCGACGGCCCCCTGAACGTCATGTGGGCGCCGGGCGCGCCGAGCGTATCCGACCTCGCCCGACTCGGGGTGGCACGGGTGAGCGTCGGTCCCGCCTTCGCCCTCGCCGCACTCGCCGCAACGCGGCAAGCGACCCTCGAGATCCTCGAGCGTGGTACTTACGAGGCTCTCCAACACTGCCTGACTTTCGGCGAGGTCGATGCGATGTTCGCGCGCGCGTGAGCTTCTGTCGCGCAGCTGGAACGTCACTGCGGATCGAGCAGCCCGAGCTCGCGGAGAATCGCTTTCGTGATGTCGACGCGCGCGCGGGCATCCGCGTTCGTGCGGATCTCGATGTTCGTCGCAAAGTAGTGGACTTCGTCGCCCCGCTCCACGTAGCCGACGAGCCAGCCGATCTCTGGTGCGCCATCCAGGCCGAGCCCGGCCCACCCCGTCTTGCCGCTCAGGCGGTACGTCGGCGTCTCCTCCAGGACGAGCAGTTCCTTGGCAATGGCGGTGGTGCGGTCCGACACGCCCAGGCGCCCATCGTAGAACCGCCGCAGGAAATCCACCTGCTCGTCCGGCGAGATCGCGAGCCCGCCCGTGAGCCAGAAGGTGTCGATCCCGCCCGAGATGTCGCGGTTCCCGTAGTCGAACCGGTCGAGGTACTCCCGCATCCGGTCCGGACCGATCCGCCGGGCCAGCTCCTGGTAGTACCAGACGACCGACGCGGTGAATGCCGACCGCAGCGTCTGGTCTCGTGCCCACGAGGCCGGCCACCACGACTGCCGCGGCACGGCGACGCTGTCCCACGCCAGGGCGAACTCCGCCCCGTCAGCCACCCCGGTCTCGAGCGCGATCAGCGTGTTGGGAATCTTGTACGTCGACGCCGGCAGGAACCGCGTGGCCGCCCGCTCGGGGTTGTACCGGATGCGGCGGCCGGTCTGCCCGTCCAGGAGCACGAACGTTCCCTCGATCTCGCCGAAGAACCGCCCCAGGTCGGCGCGGTCCTCCGTCTCCCCGTCCACTACTCCCGACGCGACCTCACCGCGCTCCGATTCTCCGCAGCCGACCATCCACCCCCAGGCCACAGCCAGCGCGCCCACCGCGCCGAACACGCGCGCGCGGCGCCGCCACGCCTTGCGCCACACATCATCCGCTCCGATCCGTGCCCTCATCGTAGATCGCCCTCGTTGACGCTCCGGCGAGGCCGGGTGACGTCCGCACCCGGCCTCGCTGCCATTACACCACGTTCGAGCGACCGCCGCCTCACACCCCTACGGCCGCCTTCGCCCGGACGCGGGACACCGTGTAGCCCCGCTCCTGCAACAGCTCCACGACGCTGCCCGTACCGACCAGGTGCCCGAGGCCCACGACCACCAGGGCGGGCGTGCCGGACCGGAGCAACTCCTCGATCTGCGGGACCCAGCGCCGGTTCCGGGCGGTGATGAGCCGTTCGACGAGTTCAGGCTGATCCTTCATCGACCTCGTGAGCATTGCGAACATCTCGTCCACTTCGCCACGGCGCCACATGTCGGTTCCCCGATCGAGCTGCGCGGCGGCGGAGTCCAGATCCGCCAGCGTGCTGCGCAAAAACGCGATCTGCGCCGTCTCGCTCAGGCCGTCGAACACATCGATCTGGTCCGCGATCGTTTCCAACCCCCTCGTGGGCTTTCCCGCTGCGCGAGCTCGCTCGTGGAAGTGCATGTCGATCCCGTACGTCGCATCGAATCCCGCTTGCACCAGCGCCGCGGACGTGAGTGTCATCGCCGCCATCCACGGCTTCATCCCTTTGAGCGCGTCGAACGGGATCGGCATACCGGCCACCTTCCGCCCCAGCTCCGCGTACAGATCGGCCGGGAGAACGTCCGCCAGAGTGCGGCCCCGAGGCAGCATTCCGCGGGTCATCATCTCCACGCTGCCCTGCATCAGCTCGTCCAGCTCGATCTCGAAGACGACGGTGTTCGCGCCCTCGAACGCCTCGTAAATCGCAGGGTCCAGTGGATACGCGTTCTCCTTGAGAAGGTGAATCGAGCCGAGCAAGTAGACCGTGTTCCCACCGCTGCGCACCTCCCAGAGTGGCAGCAGGTCGTCGACGTCACGCGACGCCTGGCTCGCCGGTGCGAACGCCACCAGCATCGCCGCGAACGCAATGACCCCGTACCACCATCGACGATCGCATTTCCTCATACGATGTCCCTCCTTTCGTTGGGAGCACGACGTGGCCTCAACCGTCGTCCTCGTAGACGAAGATCTCCTCGATCGGGAGGCCGAAGACCTTCCTGATCTTGAACGCCAGCGGCAGACTCGGGTCGTACTTCCCGTTTTCGATGGCGTTGACGGTCTGCCGCGAGACGCCCAGTCGCTCCGCGAGGTCCTGCTGCGACCAGCGCCGCTCCGCCCGCAGCACCCGGATCCGATTCTTCACTCGTGCCGCCTCGCGAAGAACGCCAGCGCGGCGCCGCGCACCAACTCCGCCAGCGCGACCATCCCGGCCGCCCAACCCGCGTGCAGGTCCGGGTCGGGCGCCGTGAACGCATAGGCCAGGAGCCCCGCGGCGACCACCATCGTGAACCCGTACGCCACCGCGAACGCCTGGAACTGGATCAGCCGCGCCAGCTCGTCGAGCGCCGCCAGATAGCGGACGTAGGCGACCGCCAGGACGATGATCATCGCCGGCGCGACCGCCGCCCACACCAGGCGCCCCGGGCCGGAAGGCCATTCCAACGCCAGGCCCGCGCCGGCGACGGCGGCCCCGGCCGACGCTATCGCCGTCCAACGCGCCAGCCGACGCCCCTCGGGCGTCGCCGTGCCGAAGAAGCCGAAGAAGAGCAGCGTCGCGTACGGCCACGACGCCCTGCCCTCCTCCTGCCCCTCCCTCTCGATCTCGAACTCGCTGTTTGCCGAAACCGCCATCTCGAACTCCGCGATCACGATTCCCGTCACCGCCCGTAGCGAGCGGCGAGGATTGTAATGCCCCCTTGTCATTTTGTCAAGTTTCCTTTACATCGCACCCCGCCGGGCACGCGTGTTGCACCAGCCGCGCGTGATCCGGCAGCCCACCCACCGCGCTCGATCGGGGTGCCATGACGCGACTCGCGGCCGGCCTCGCGCACCGACTCTGCACGCTCGGGCTTCGCTCCCCGGCGGCCGCGGCGCTCGTGCTGGCTCCCCCGGCGGCGACCCATGTCCCGACGGCGTCATTCGTCCTGGCGGCGGCGCCCCTCGTCCTGGCGGCGACCCTGGTCCTGACCCCCTCGACGGGGCGAGCGCAGGAAGTCCGCACCGCGGGCGAGGAGCGTTCGACGGTGCGGGGGTTCGTGAGCGCGTCGCTCTTCGTCGACGACCAGTTCTTCGCGCCGGGGAACGGCCAGAACGCGCTCTGGGCCGATCTCCCCGAGCTGCGCGACGACCGGTGGTTCCTCGGCGGCGACGTCCGCAACACCCGCCTCACGCTGGACTTCGACGGCCCGCGCGTCTTCGGCAACTGGCGGGCGCGCGCCCTCCTCGAGGTCGATTTCTTCGGCGGCTTCACCGGCGTCGGCGCCTTCAGCGACGAGCAACCCAATCCGCGCCTCCGCCTTGCCTACGCCGATCTCACGAACGGCCGGACCACGGTCCGGATCGGGCAGGCCTGGTCGCCGACGTTCGGCTACATCCCCGAGTCGCTCACGCACATCGGTTTCCCGCTCGGATGGGGCTCGGGCGGCCTGATTGGCTGGCGATTCCCCGGGATCTTCCTCTACCACGACCTGACCCCGGGCGGCGCGTGGGACGCCGAGGTGCAGGTCGCCGCGTTCCGCGGCTCGTGGAGCGACGAGCTCTTCCCCGACGACGTCAGCGCCGGCGAGGCGACGCTGTGGCCGCAGTTCGAGGCGCGCTTCGGCCTCGGCCGCTCCCCCCAGCGGGGCACGAGTTGGGAGGCGTTCATCGCCGTGCACATCGACCACAAGGACCTGAGCGGCCCGGGCGACGACACGGACTTCGATCTGGACGGCTGGGCGTTCGTCGGTGGGTTCCGGGTCCGGCCGGGTCGCTTCACGATCCTGGCGAACGGGTACGTGGGCGAGGCGATCGGGCAGATGTTCGCGCAGATCCTCCAATTCGGCGACTTCGAGGGCTGGGGCGCGCAGGCGCAGATCGGCTACGACTTCGCGCGCAACTGGAGCGTGTGGGCGTTCTACGGGATCGACGACCCGGACGACGACGACGCCGACGAAGGCCTGCTGCGGCTCGAAAACCAGATCGTCGCGGCGATGCTGCGCTACCGGGTGCGGCAATACGCGATCGGGCTGGAGTGGTTCCGCGCCATGACGGACCATCGCCTTCCGCTCCTCGACGGCGAACGGGGCGCGAACGGCAATCAGTTTGCATTGAGCGTCCGCTACGACTTCTGACGCGACGGGGGGAGAGGGGCTCGGTATGCAGGACGTGTTCGTGACGCCGCCCGGCTGGAGCTGGGACATCGCGCTGTACTTCTTCTTCGGCGGGCTGGCCGGCGGCGCGTACTTCGTCGCGAACCTGCTGCGATTGGTGGGCGGCGGCCCGGGCGACCGGCAACTCAGCCGGATCGGGCACTACCTCGCGTTCCCGCTCCTGATCGCCTGCACGCTGCTCCTGATCAAGGACCTGGGCCGGCCGGAGCGGTTCTGGCACATGGTATTCCAGTCGGAGCGCTTCCCCGCGTTGATGTTCAAGTGGTGGTCGCCGATCTCGTTCGGGACGTGGATCCTGATCGTGTTCGGCATCTTCTCGGTGCTCTCCTTCGGGCACGCGCTGGTGGAGGGGGGCGTGGCGCGTCCCCCGCTCGCCCGGCGCCTCACCCGCCCGCTGCACGAGGGCGGCGGGCTCGCGACGGTGTTCCTGGCCCTGGGCGCGCTGTGGGGGCTGCTCCTCGCGAGCTACACCGGGATGCTGCTCATGGTGAACAACGCGCCGACGTGGTCGCACGACCCGTTCCTGCCGCCGCTCTTCATGGCGGCGGGCGTGGCGGCCGGCGCGGCTGCGCTGTACCTGATCGCGCACTTCACGGGCGCCGGGGATGCCTCCGGACGACATCGCCTGCTGCGGACGGCGACGTACGCGCTGGCCCTCGAGGCGCTGCTGCTGGCCGCGTCGGTCATCCTCGGGCTCCGCGGCGTGTCGCCGTACTTCCTGGGCGCATGGGCGCTCTTCTTCTGGCTGGTGATCCTGCCGTTCGGCGTGGCGCTCCCGCTGGTGCTGCTTTGGATGGCGGAGTTCCGCGGTCGGCAGCTCGTGCGCGCCGCGCCCGTGGTCGGCGCCGTGCTGCTGCTCGCGGGCGGGCTCCTGCTCCGTGTGCTGGAGGTGTTCGGTGGGCAGGCCTACTACATGCCGTACTGACGCCGGCGCTGGAGGCGCGGGCGATGCACGAAGCGCTGGAGGCTCTGCATGAGGACCGACCGGCGCTTCCTCGCCCTGCTCGGTGCGCTGACGCTGCTGCAGGTGCTGGTCTACTACGACCATTTCGCCATTGCGCTCGCCTTCCTCTTCGGGCTGGGGCTCGGGCTCTGGCTGCGGAGATGGACGGCGGCGCTCTACGCGCTGGCGAGCTTCGTCGTCGCCTTCGCGATCGCGGTCGCGGTCGGGTGGACGGAAGGCGCGCGGGTGTGGGAAGCGCTGCTGGGCGGCGCGCTCGCGTTCCTCGGCGGGCTGATCGGCGGCGGGATATTCGATTTGTTGCGGCGGGAGTCTTCGGTGGAGGATCGGAGCCATGGCGCTGTCACGACGTGATTTCCTGAGGCTGACGACCGGCGCCGGCGCGGGCACGGCGCTCGGCGGGCTCAGCGCGCTCGGCGTGAGTCTGGCCCCCGCGGTCGCCCGGGCGCAGGAGCTGCGGATCAAGGACGCGGCGACGGTGCCCAGCATCTGCCCGTACTGCTCCGTCGGCTGCGCGACGCTGATCCACGTCAAGGACGGCGAGATCATCAACATCGAGGGCGACCCGCGGAGTCCCCACAACGAAGGGACGCTCTGCCCCAAGGGCGCGGCGATCTACCAGCTCATCAAGAATCCCAACCGCCCCACCAAGGTCCTGCACCGCAAGCCGTACGCGAAGGAGTGGGAGGTCGTCGACCTGGAGTGGGCGATGGACCGCGTCGCCGAGCTGGTCAAGAAGACGCGGGACGAGACCTTCATCGAGCGCCTCCCGGCCGGGGCGGGTACGGCGGGCGCCGCGGGCGGGCCGGAGTCGGCAGGGAAGCTGGTCAACTGCACGCCCGCCATCTTCCTCCTGGGCGGCGCCACGCTCGACAACGAGTTCAACCACATTTGCCAGAAGTTCGGGAGGGGGCTCGGGATCGTCGCCATCGAAAACCAGGCCCGCATATGACACAGCTCTAGCGTCCCCGGTCTGGGGACACGGCTCGGACGCGGCGCCGCGACGATGTACCCGCGGAACCTGGAGCACGCCGACTGCTTCGTCATCATGGGCTCCAACATGGCGGAGAACCACCCCGTCGCGTTCCGCTGGGCGATGCGCGCGCGCGTCAACGGCGCCACGCTGATCCACATCGACCCGCGCTACACGCGCACCAGCGCCATGTGCGACGTGCACGTCCCCATCCGCGCGGGGAGCGACATCGCGTTCCTGGGCGGGCTGATCAACTACGTGATCAACAGCGCGCGCTGGAACGCCGACCCGTTCTTCCGGGAGTGGGTCGTCAACTACACCAACGCCGCGACGATCATCGACGAGCGGTACCGGGACACGGAGGACCTGGGCGGCGTCTTCTCCGGGCTCAAGCCGTATCAGGAGACGGACTTCTGGCCGTACAACGCGTTCATGGGTGAGTACGACAACTCGACGTGGCAGTACTCGCGCGGCGGCGTCCGGCCGGAGCAGCGCCAGGCCGCGGCGCTGCGCACGGGCGAGGCGCGGGGGCAGGCGCCGCAGCAGGAGACGCCGCCGCCCGGCGGCCCGCCCTTCGACGAGCTGGTCCGGTCGCTCAAGAAGCCGACGCCGGACACCGATCCGACGCTGCAGCACCCCTTCTGCGTCTTCCAGATCGTGAAGCGGCACTACGCCCGCTACACACCGGAAATGGTAGAGCAGATCACCGGGTGCCCGCGCGACCTCTTCGTCCGCGTGGCGGAGACGATCCTGGCCAACTCCGGGCGGGACCGCACGACGTCGTTCGCGTACGCGGTGGCGTGGACGCAGCACACGTACGGCGTGCAGATGATCGGCGCCTGCGCGCTCCTCCAACTCCTGCTGGGGAACATGGGGCGGCCCGGCGGCGGGATCATGGCGCTTCGCGGGCACGCCGCGATCCAGGGCTCGACCGACGTGCCCACGCTCTACCACAGCATCCACGGGTACATGGCGCACCCGTCGGCGCTGAAGAAGCACGACACGCTGCGCGACTACCTGGCCAGCGAGACCGAGCCGGGAAGCTATTGGGCGAACATGCCCAAGTTCATGGTCTCGTACCTCAAATCGATGTACGGGGACGCCGCCACGCCCGAGAACGACTTCGGCTACGACTGGCACCCCAAGATCCTGGGCGACCACTCGCACATGGCGACGATGGCCGCGATGGCCGAGGGGAAGGTCAAGGGGATGATCTGCGTAGGGCAGAACCCGGCCACGTCGCTGAACGGCTCGGCGCAGCGCATGGCGATGCGCAAGCTCGAGTGGCTCGTCGTCAAGGACAACTGGCTGACCGAGACGGCCACGCACTGGTACGCTGCGCCGGAGATCGTCGACGGCACGGTCAAGATCGAGGACATCCCGACCGAGGTGTTCTTCTTCCCGTCGACGCAGATCGCCGAGTACGACGGCAGCTTCACGAACACGCAGCGCATGCTGCAGTGGCACTACAAGGCCGCCGACCCGCCCGGCGACTGCCGCACCGACACGTGGTTCTACTACCACCTCGGCAAGCGCCTCAAGAAGCTGTACGCGGACAGCACGCTCCCGCGCGACCAGGGGTGGAAGAACCTGGTCTGGGACTACGACCGCGTCCCCGGCGACGGGTACCAGCCGCCCGACGGCGGCGTGGCCGGCGAGCCGGACGAGCTGAAGATCCTGCGCGAGATCAACGGCTACTACACGGCCGACCCGAAGCGCCACCTCGCGAGCTTCGCCGAGCTGAAGGACGACGGCTCGACCACCTGCGCCTCCTGGATCTACTGCGGCTGCTACCCCGCGCCGGACCAGAACCTCACCGCCCGCAAGGACCCGGGTCCGCAGGGCGTGCCGAGCGCATTCCTCGAGTGGGGTTGGGCGTGGCCGGCGAACCGCCGCGTCCTCTACAACCGCGCCTCGGCGGACCTGGACGGGAACCCGTGGAGCGAGCGGAAGCGCTGGGTCTGGTGGGACGCCGCGCGCGGCGAATGGGTCGGCTACGACGTCCCCGACTTCGCGACGACGAAAGCGCCCAGCGACCCCGGCGACCCCAACGCCGTCGGGCTGGATTTCCTCTCGGGGCGCGACCCGTTCATCATGAAGCCGGACGGCAAGGGGTGGCTCTTCGTCCCGGCCGGTCTGGTCGACGGGCCGCTCCCGACGCATTACGAGCCGGCGGAGTCGCCGGTCCGGAACCTCCTGTACCCGAACCAGCAGAACAGCCCGGTCTTCAAGTTCTGGGCGCGGGACAAGGACTACAACCAGCTCGCCCGCGTGGGCGACCCGCGCTTCCCGTACCCGATCACGACCTACCGGCTCACGGAGCACTACCTGGCGGGCGCGATGAGCCGGTGGATCCCGTACCTCACGGAGCTGCAGCCGGAGCTCTTCGTCGAGATCGGCACCGACCTTGCCCGCGAGAAGGGGATACGGAACCTCGACTGGGTCAAGATCACCACGCCCCGTCGGGAGATCCGGGCGAAGGCGCTGGTGACCGATCGGATCGGCGTCATGATGATCGATGGCCGGCCCGTCCACCACGTCGGGATGCCGTGGCACTGGGGGTGGATGGGCATCTCCGTCGGCGACGTCGTGAACGACCTCACCGCGTGGGTCGGCGACCCGAACGTGTCGATCCACGAGGGGAAAGCGTTCGTCTGCAACATCGAGAAGGCGTGAGGCGGGCGGGCGCGCGCCGGTCGCCGACGGCGAGCGACCCGGCCGCGCCCGCCCGCCCGTCCCGGGGGTGCGCATGGCGGAACCCATGGGGTTCTTCACCGACACGACGCTGTGCATCGGCTGCAAGGCGTGCGAGGTCGCGTGCAAGGAGTGGAACCAGCTCCCGGCGCGGAACGGCGGGGTCACGCAACTCTCGGGTCTGAGCTACGACAACACGCTGCGCCTGGACGGGATCCACTGGCGCCACGTGAAGTTCATCGAGCAGTTCGACGGCCCCTACGACGGCCGCTGGCTGCTCATGAGCGACGTCTGCAAGCACTGCGTGCAGGCGGGCTGCCTCGAGGTCTGCCCCACGGGCGCGATCATCCGCACGGAGTTCGACACCGTCGTCATCCAGTCGGACGTGTGCAACGGGTGCCGGGACTGCATCCCCGCGTGCCCGTTCGGCGTCATCGACATCAACCCCGTCTCGGGCACGGCGCAGAAGTGCACGCTCTGCTACGACCGGATGAGCCAGGGGTTGGAGCCCGCGTGCTCGAAGGCATGCCCTACGGACTCGATCCAGTTCGGCCCGATCTCGGAGCTGCGTGAGCGTGCGCAGCGCCGGGTCGCACAGCTCCACGAGCGCGGCCAGACGGATGCCTACCTCTATGGCGCCGACCCGGACGGCCCGCTGGGCGGGCTGAACGCGTTCTTCCTCCTCGTCGACGAGCCGGAGGTGTACGGGCTGCCGCGGAATCCCACGCTGCCGAGCGCGCGGCTCCCCACGGCGTCGCTCTTCTCGGCCGTCGGCGCGGCGGTCATGGCAGTGCTCGGCCTGATCGGGCTGCGGAAGAAGCGGATGGACGAGCAGGCGCAGGCGGGAACGGCAACGGAGGAGGCGGGGTGAGCGACGTCGTGAGGCATCGAACCGGCTCTCCGTGCGGGGACGCCGAGCGGCCCGAGGTCATCGCGGGTTGCCGGGCTCCGGGCATCGCAGGCGCGGCGCGGCGCACGGCCACCGTGCGTCTCGCGGTCGCCGCGGGTCTCGCTACTGCAGTGTCCTTAGCGGCCTGCACGTCGCCGGAAGCCACGCGCGTGCGGGGCGGCGGGCCAGGCGCCGACATGGGGAACCGCGACGCCGTCGTCGAGATGCACGGCGGCTCGAACATGTACTGGAAGACGCCATGCAAAGCCACGGAAGCGCAGTGCCCGGGGCCGCTCCCGGCCGCGGGGACGCCGGAGCGCGATCGGCTCTTGCGGGAGTGGCCGAGCTGACCCCCGAGTGGCGGCCATGGCTGGCGCTGCTCGAGGCGACGCTGGATGCGCTGGACGACCCGGCGTGGACGGCGGCCGCACCCGAAGCGCCGGTCCCCCACCGCCCGCCGGACGCGCCGCTCCTCCACGACGCCACGCTCCGCGTCGACCCGCGCCGCGCGCGCCGGTGGGTGCGCCGGCTGATCAAGGCGGCCGCCTCCTCGGCGACGCCGGGCGCGGACACCCTCGGCCGCATGCGATTCCGGCGCCTGGACCCCCTGGCGCTCCTCGAGGCGGCGATCACCTACGACCCCCTGGTGCTGGATGCCATCGCGACGGAGACGGGCGCGGACGCCGCCGCCCTCGGCGCCGTCGCTCAGCTCGCCGCGCGGCCGCTCCTCCAGGCGTGCGGGCGTCGGCTCGGCGGCCACGTGCCCGCCGGGTGGGCGCACGGGTACTGCCCGATCTGCGGCGCGTGGCCGGTGCTCGCCGAGACACGCGGGATCGAACGCGCCCGGCGGCTGCGCTGCGCCCGCTGCGGCGGCGACTGGGCGTTCCCCGTCCTACTCTGCCCTTTCTGCGGCGAGCGCGACCACCGGCGCCAGGGCTCGCTCGTCCCCGAGGGCGAGGAGGATCTGCGGAAGGTCGACACGTGCCGGTCGTGCAGGGGCTACGTCAAGACGGTGACGACGCTCGTGCCGATCCCGCCACCCGAGGTCCTCGTCCAGGACCTGGCCACGCTCGAGCTGGACATCGCGGCGCTGGAGCGCGGCTACGCCCGCCCCGAGCGACCGGGCTACCACCTGAGCGTCCGCCTCGGCGACCGGGCGCACCCGCCCGTCGCCCCATCCGGCGGAGGGTCGTGATGAGCGAGACCGTGTCGACGCCGCCGGCCCGGCCCGCCGACTTCTGCCGCGGGCTCCTCGCCGCGCTCGACGCGTCGGAAGGACGACGTCGCCGCCGCAAGCGCGACACCACGCCCGACGCGATCGGGCTCGCGATCAAGCGCGAACTGCTCGAGGCCGCGATCGCCGACGACCCCGCGCCGGAGGAGTTCGAGGCGTGGCTCCTCGGCCGCTGCCTCGCCGCCGGTCCGGGGAGCGGCGGCGTCCGGGCGATGGCGCTCTCGATCTGGGACGAGTGGCGCCTCGTGCAGGTGGAACCGTCGTTCGGGGCGTGGCTGGCTCGAGGCGCGCCGTCCGATGACCGGGAAGGAAGAACATGCAGTCGACCGTGAGACTCTATTCCGCGCTCCTGGCCGTTGCTGCCGTCGCCGTACCCTCGTGCCGGCCGGGCGGGACCGAGCTGGCGGAGCACGAGGGCGTCGCCGCCGAGTACATGCGAGGCGAAGGGCCGGGCGCGCGGATCGACGTCGTCGAATCGCCGCGCGAGACGGAGCAAGCGGCGCCGGCGGGCGAAGCGGCCGTGGAGCTGCGTCGCTTCGCCGAGCCGGACGTCACCGTCTACGACCCGCCGCCGGACCTGTCGCGATGGGACCTCGGCGTCGTCTACGTCCCGCCGGCGCCGTCCGCCGCGCCAGCCTCGGGCGACACCGTGGGGACGACCAGCACCTTGTCGACCCGCCGGCCGTCCATGTCGACCACCTCGAACCGGAGCCCGAACGCCTCGAACGAGTCGCCGGCGGCAGGGATCCGGCCGAGGTGAGCGACGACGAATCCGCCGAGGGTGTTGTACCCGCGTCGCCGCTTCGCCCGGCGCTCGCGAAGGCCCAGTTCGTCCCAGAACTCGTCCGTCGTCACGGCGGCGTCGACGAGGCACGATCCGTCGGGGCGCCGGACGAACCGCTCCGCCTCGGGCTCGACGAGGTCGCCGCCGATGGCTTCGAGCACGTTGTTCAGCGTGATCACGCCGTCCGTCCCGCCGAACTCGTCCACCACGACCGCGAAGTGGACGCCACTCTCGCGGAACAGCTCGAGGAGCCGGAGCGCGCGAACGCTCTCCGGCACGAAGAGCGGCTGACGCATGACCGCGCGAAGCTCCATCGCCTCGCCCTCGGCGACGCGGGCGACGAGGTCCCGCACATCGACCATCCCGATCACGCGGTCTATGCTCCCGCGGCAGACCGGGTAGCGCGAGTATCGGTGCTCGCGAAGCGTCTCGCGGATTTCGTCGTCCGAGGCATCCACGTCCAGCCAGACGACGCGTTGGCGCGGCGTCATGAGCGACGCGGCGCGCTGATCGCCGAGCCAGAATACGCGCGAGACCAGCTCCTGCTCTTCTTCCTCGAAGACCCCGGCCTTGGTCCCCTGTTCGATGAGCGACGCGAGCTCCTCCTCGGTGATCGGCGGCTCCTTGGGCCGCTTCACGCCGAGGATCCGGAGCACGCTGTCCGTGGTGGCGCCGAGCAGCGCGACCAGCGGCGTCGCCGCGACCGAGATGTAATGCATCGGTCGCGCGAGCGCGGAGGCGATCCGCTCGGGTCGCAGCAGCGCGATTCGTTTGGGGACGAGCTCGCCGACGATGAGCGAGAGGTATGTGATCGCGGCGACGACGATCCCGAGGGCGAGCTGGCTGGCGTAGCGTGCCACGGCGGGGATCCCGGCAAGGTACTCGGCGAGCTGCGCGGCGAGCGTCGTGCCGCCGTAGGCGCCCGCGAGGATCCCGATCAGCGTGATCCCGATCTGGATCGTGGAGAGGAAGCGGTTGGGCTCTTCCGCCAGCTCGAGTGCGACGCGGGCGCCGGCGTCTCCGTCGTCCGCGCGGGCGCGCAGACGCTCCTTGCGCGCGGATACGACCGCGATCTCGGACATCGCGAAGACGCCGTTCGCCACGACGAGCAGGAGGATGATCAGGACTTCGGCGCCGATTCCCGTGTCGTTCATGGCTCCCTCCCGCTCGCCCGTAGCCCGCGCTCAGACCTTCGTCTCAGCCACCTCCTCTTCCTCCGGCACCGGAACGGGCTTCGGCCGCAATAGCGAAACCGCAACCGAAGTGCCCAGCACCGCCGCGATAACCCCGAGCGAGACGGCGGTCGGGACGTGGAAGACGTCGGCCACGAGCATCTTCACGCCGATGAAGACCAGCACGACGCTCAGCCCGAACTGCAGGTAGTGGAAGCGGTGGATGATCCCGGCGAGCAGGAAGTAGAGCGAGCGCAGCCCCAGGATGGCCAGGATGTTCGACGTGTAGACGATGAACGGATCTCTGGTGATCGCAAAGATCGCCGGGATCGAATCGACCGCGAAGATGAGGTCCGTCGTCTCGACGAGGACGAGCACGACGAAGAGCGGCGTGGCGACGAGGCGGAGGCGCCCCTCCTTGCCCGCCGGCTCTTTCACGAAGAAGTGCTGGCCGTGGTAGGCCGTCGTGACCGGCAAGTAGCGCCGCACGAGACGCAGGACCGGGTTCGCCTCCGGCTCGATGTCGTGGTCGTTCCCCTTCGCCATCCGGATCCCCGTGAAGACGAGGAAGGCGCCGAAGATGTAGAGGATCCAGTGGAAACGCTGGATGAGGAGGGCGCCCGCGCCGATCATGGTGCCGCGCATGACGAGGGCGCCGAGGATCCCCCAGAACAGCACGCGGTGCTGGTACTTCTGCGGGACGCCGAAGTACCCGAAGATCAGGACGAAGACGAAGATGTTGTCGACGCTGAGCGCCTTCTCGATCAGGTAGCCTGTGAAGAACTCGAGCCCGGCGTCGGAGCCCCGGAAGTAGTAGACCCCCGCGCCGAAGGCGAGCGACAGGACCACCCAGAAGATGCTCCAGATCGCCGCCTCCCTGACGCGGACCTCGTGGGCTTCGCGGTGGAAGACGAAGAGGTCGAGCGCGAGGAGCGCCAGGACGAGCGCGTTGAAGCCTGCCCAGGCCCAGACGCCGCTCATCGGAGGCCCCCGCGGTCCAGCGCCCGCGAACGCGATGCGGCGCGGCCCATGCCGCGCCGCATCTCTTCCCGCTGCTCGCCGCCGCTCACAGACGCGCCCCGGCGGTCATGGACGCGGCGAGACGCTCCAGTCGGGCGACGCGCTCCTCCGTCGACGGGTGCGTGGAGAACAGGCGAGAAATGCCGCCCCCGTGGGCCGCGAGCGGGTTGACCTGCGCCAGCGGCGCCACGGCCGGCGCAACGTCCATCGGGATCTGTCGCGCCGCCATCTCGAGCTTGCGCAGCGCGCCGGCGAGCGCGAGCGGCTTGCCGCAGATCTCGGCGCCCACCGCGTCCGCCTTGAACTCGCGCTGGCGGCTGATCGCGAACTGGATCAGCATCGCCGCGATCGGCGCGACGATCGCCATGACGAGCGCGGCGAACGGGTTGCCGTCGTCGTCGTCGCGGCCGCCCGCGAAGACCATCCCCCACATCGCCATGTCGCCGAGGAACGAGATCGCGCCGGCCAGGGTGGCGGTGAAGGTCTGGAGCAGCATGTCGCGGTTCTTGATGTGCGCCAGCTCGTGCGCGATCACGCCCTCCATCTCCTCCCGGTCGATCAGGCGCATCAGCCCGGCCGTCACGCACACGACCGCGTTCTCGGGGTTGCGCCCCGTCGCGAACGCGTTCGGCTGCTGGTGCGGCGCGATCGCGACCGTCGGCATCGGCAGCCCGGCGCGCTGGCGCAGCCGGTCGACCATCGCGTACAGCTCCGGCGCCTCCCGCTCGGTCACGACCTGCGCCCGGTACATGCGCAGGACCATCTTGGAGGAGGTGAAGTACATGATGAAGTTCATCGCGCCGGCCATGATCAGCGCGAAGACCATCCCGCCCTGACCGGCGACCGCGCCGCCCAGCGCCACGAAGAGCGCGGTGAGGCCGGCCATCAGGACGAAGACCTTGACGTTGTTCATTCGATCCTCCCCACGAGATCGGACATAGCAAGAAAGGCGAGACCTTCGCGCGTAAGAACCCCAGGGGGTCCATCACGTGCGAAGGTCTCGCCTATTCCTCAGGGAACCGACCGGACCGTGCGCCGGAGGCGCAGTCTTGACGATCCGGCCGCGCGGACTGTCTCGCCCGCGTGGCTACTCCCCTTCCACTGCCTAACAAGATAGCAGGATCGGGGCCGTGCCTCAAGTGCCCGAGCGATGTCGCCCGCAAGGAGGCATGTCCGTACGGCCGGCAACAAGTCGAGCCCATGCGGGTAGACTACGGACGTACCGCGAATGCCGGCCGGGACGCCGTGCCCCCACCCGATCTCGACGAACCGATGATCCGCCTGCGACGCTTCGCTCCGCTCCTCCTCGCGCTGCTGGTCGTGGCCGGCGTGCGGGACGCGTGGACCGTGCGCGCGTGGGCGGAACTCGCGCGCGTCTCTCACTCATCGGTCGGGCCGCTCTCGCGCGACGTCCTCTCGGCCGACGGCCATCTGCCCGCCCCGACGTATCTTGCGGGCGAGGGGATCTCGCTGGACCGGCTCGCGGAGCGCGGCGGCGGGTCGCCGCGCATCCCGATCGGCGCGGCCCGGGCCGTCCTTTCCGGCGTCGGCACGATCCGCACGCTCGCGCCGGAGCAGAGCCGCATCCGCTCGATCGAGCGGTCCCACCTCGAGTTCGCGGCCGTCCTCGCGGCCGCGCGCGCCGGAATCCTCAAATCGCTGAACACCGCACATCCTCCACCCCGATCGGCGTGAACTCGGGGCCACGCGCCCCGACGACCGCCATCGACCCGGTGACCGGGCCTCCCCCGCACCCGGGGTCGGGGTCGCGGTCCGGCCATCATCGTGACGCGAACCCGTTCCGGGGGCGCGGCGCATCCGCGCGGGCGCCCTCGGGGAGGAGTGCAACCATGTTCATGACGACGATTCTCGTACAGGCAGCGGAGAACGAAGGCCTCACGATCGGAAAGGTGCTCGCCGGCATTCCGCACGATGGCCCGGCGATCCTGGTGTACCTGCTGACCGCCGGCGCGATCGCGCTGGTCTGGTGGGGACACCGTCGGGCGTCCGCGGACGCATCCTCGAACTCGTCGGCGAAGGCAGGGGACGACGCGACCTCGGCGTGAGCGCCCTCGGGGGGCGGCGGCCCGGCGTCCGCGGACGCCGGGCCGGCCGCGCCATCCGCGCACCCCGCCGTACCCGCGCGTGGCTGTACCGCGCCCTCCGCCAGGTCAACGCCAACCTCACAGATTCCGCCACCCCGCCCCGGTACGCCGGTTGCACGGCGCGCCCGGCGTGAAACGTTTCCCGAACGTGTCGAGGATCCAGCGCACCTCGTGGTGGCGGACCGGCCGCCGCCGCGTCGAGACCGCGGTCTTCGCGCTGGTGCGGTGGCTCGCGCCGCTCGTGCGCGGGATCTACTCCGCGGTCGGGCTCGTCCTGATCGTCGGGCTCGCGATCGCCGCGGCCGTCCTGATCGGCTTCGCCCACCTCGCGGAGTCCGTGCTCGAGGGCGAGACGATCCTGGTCGACCACGAGATCCTCCTCTGGATCGAATCGATCGCCACGCCGCCGCTGGACATAGCCGCGCTCGAGGTCACGTCGCTCGGCTCGCCCGTCGTCGTGGCGACGCTGGTCCTCGTCGCCGGCGCGTTCCTCTGGCTCACGCGCCACCGCGCGCACGCGCTGCTCCTCTGGGTCGGCGCGGCCGGCGGCGTGGTCCTCAACCAGGCGCTGAAGCTGGCGTTCGGCAGGCCCCGGCCCCGCGTCGTCGAGTGGCGCGTCGACCACGTCGGCTCCTACTCGTTCCCCTCTGGGCACGCGATGGCGTCGATGATCATCTACGCGACGCTGGCGTACGTCATCCTGGACCTCGACCCGCCGGCGCCCGTCAAACGGCTCACGGTCGCCCTCGCCGCGGCGATCATCACGCTGGTCGGCCTCTCCCGGGTCTATCTGGGCGTGCACTACCCCACGGACATCCTGGCGGGGTACGCGGTCGGCTTCGCGTGGGCGACGCTGTGCGCGTTCAACCTCCGGGTGATCGACTACGTCCGGCGGCTGCGACGGGACGCATAGCCGACGGCGACGGGACGCGCAGCGCAAACCCCTTCTCTCCACGTGACTTGTTGCATATGTTTGTGCGATTGTTCGATCGATCCGTGGCCACGACTCCAACCCGACGCGACTCCAGATGAAAGCACGACGTACGTCGGCGGTCAGCCTCCTTTTGTGCCTCGTCGCGGCCGCGGCGTGCGGCGGCGCGGCGCGGACCCCGGCCCCGGCGGCTGAACCGTCGGCCGCCCGCTCGGCCGAGGTCGAGGCGATCTTCCGCGCGCGGCAGGACAGCGCCCGCATGCGCTACACCGAGGCCGACGTCCACTTCATGACCGGGATGATCGCGCACCACGCGCAGGCGCTCGCCATGGCGGCGATGGCCGAGACGCACGGCGCCGGCCCGGAGATCCGGGTCCTGGCCGCGCGGATCTACAACGCGCAGAAGGACGAGATCGCCACCATGCAGAAGTGGCTGCGCGACCGGGGCCAGCCGGTCCCGGAGGTGCACATCGACGGCGGTCGCGTGATGGTGCACGGCTCGCACGACCACATGCACATGCCCGGGATGCTGACGCCGGAGCAACTCGCGGAACTCGACCGGGCCCGCGGCCCGGAGTTCGACCGGCTGTTCCTGACGTTCATGATTCAGCACCACCGTGGCGCCGTCGTGATGGTGCGGGAGCTGTTCGCGACCGACGGCGCCGCGCAGGACCTGGACGTCTTCCGTTTCGCCTCCGACGTGCAGGTGGACCAGACCACCGAGATTCGGCGGATGGAACGGATGCTCTCGGCGATGACCGCGGATGGCGGGACGCCGTGAACCTCACCGAACCGATCGTTGCTCTGCCACCCCAACGCCGTGGAAAGGAAATCGACATGACCGATCGTACGACTCTCCGAACCGCCCGACGTCGGTCGACGGCGGCCCGCAGGTGGTCGCCGGCGCTGGCACTCGGGCTCCTCTCCGCGCTGGCCTGTGGGCCGACGCTGAACTCCGCCGACATCGCGCCCGGGACCGGGCCGACGCTCGAGCAGCGCACCGTCGCCCGCCCCGGCGGCGCCCGGACCGCCGATCCACGCGTCGGGCTCCGGGCGGGGCTCCTGGACGCCGAGGAGGCGATCTGGAACATGCGGCTCGTTTCGACGACGCCGCCGGCCCGCGACTTCATCGGTGTGACGAACTCCGACCTGGCGTTCACGGGCAACTACGTGATCCAGGGGAACTACAACGGCTACCAGGTCTGGGACATCAGCAACCCGGCGCGGCCGGAGCTGGTGATCGGCTTCCTGTGCCCGGCCTCGCAGAGCGACGTGTCGGTCTACAAGAACCTGCTCTTCGTCTCGGGTGAGGGGTTCGAGGGGCGGCTCGACTGCGGCACGCAGGGCGTGCCGCAGGCGGTCAGCAAGGACCGCCTGCGCGGGATCCGGATCTTCGACATCAGCGACATCCGCAACCCGAAATACATTGCGAACGTGCAGACGTGCCGCGGGTCGCACACGCACACGGTCGTCGAGGATCCGAACGACCCCGAGAACATCTACATCTACGTCTCCGGCTCGGCGCCGGTCCGTCCGGCCGAGGAGCTGCCTGGGTGCGTGAGCGCGCCGCCGAGCGAGGACCCGAACTCGGCGCTGTTCCGGATCGAGGTCATCCAGGTCCCGCTCGCGGATCCGACGAAGGCCGTGATCGTGAACTCGCCGCGCATCTTCGAGGGGCTGACCGAGCCGCCGCGCCATGGGCCGTCGCAAGCCGACCTGGAGGAGCTCGAAGCGGCGCGTGCCCGCGGCGCGTTCATCGTCGAGATCCAGGGCCAGCCGTTCGTGCTGCCGGATCGCTACGTCGACCAGATGCTCGCGCAGTTCGTTCAGCGCAGGGGCGGGACCGGCGCGCCGACGGCCGCGGACAGCGCCGCGCTGCGCGAGGCGCTCCCGGCGATGATCGCGGCGATGATGGGTGAGGACGACGAGCCGGAGGGCGAGCGTCCCGGCCCGACGCAATGCCACGACATCACCGCCTACCCGGCGATCGGGCTGGCCGGCGGCGCCTGCGAGGGCTACGGCCTGCTCCTCGACATCCGCGACCCGAAGAATCCGGTGCGGATCGCGGCCGTCGCCGACTCGAACTTCTCCTACTGGCACTCGGCCACGTTTAGCAACGACGGCAGCAAGATCCTCTTCAGCGACGAGTGGGGCGGCGGCGGGCAGCCGAAGTGCCGCGCGGGCGATCCGCTCGAGTGGGGCGCCGACGCGATCTTCACGATCGAGAACGGCCGGCTCGTCTTCCAGAGCTACTACAAGATGCCGGCGGCGCAGTCCGCGCTCGAGAACTGCGTGGCCCACAACGGCTCGATGATTCCGATCCCCGGCCGCGACGTCATGGTCCAGGCGTGGTACCAGGGCGGGATCTCCGTCTTCGACTTCACCGATCCGAAGAACCCGATCGAGATCGCGTTCCACGACCGCGGCCCGGTCGACCCGAACCAGATGGTCATGGGCGGCTCGTGGTCGGTCTATTGGTACAACGGGCTGATCGTCAGCTCGGAGATCGCGCGCGGGCTCGACATCTTCGAGCTGGTGCCGAGCGAGTACCTGACGCAGAACGAGATCGACGCGGCCAACACGGTCCGCCTCGAGTACCTGAACGCGCAGGGCCAGCCGCACTACGTCTGGCCGGCGTCGTTTGCGCTGGCGCGCGCATACGTCGACCAGCTCGAGCGCTCCAAGGGCCTCGGCGCCGACCGCATCGCGTCGGTCCGGCAGGCGCTGGACCGTGCGGAGCGCGCCTCGGGCGCCGCCCGCCGCGACGCACTGACCTCCCTCGCCTCGCAGCTCGAGGGCGAGGCCGCCGCGTCGACGGACGGGAAGAAGGTCCGGATGCTGGTGGACGCGATCCGGGATCTGGCGGCGCAGTCGTGAGGTAGTGGTTGGGCCGGGCGATTCGAGCTTGGCCGGGCCGGGCCGGCGCGCCTTGCGCGCCGGCCCGGTTGGTTTGTGGAAGGGCTCGGGGCTCAGGACGACGGCGCGGGGCGCCACCCACCTGAGCCCTAACCCCTGAGCCCTGAGCCCCGGTCGCGGTGGGGGGAGAGGGCGGCCGGCCCCCTGGCGCACCACCTGCGTAACCAACGTAACCGATGGCGCACACAACGGGGGGCGGCGGCCACCACACCGCCCACGTCGACCTCTTCCGCCGCCGGTTCTGGGTCTCGCTCCTTCTCACGATCCCGACGCTGCTCTGGAGCGACCTGTTGCAGGGGTGGCTCGGGTATGACGCGCCGACGTTTCCGGGGTCGCGGTGGATCCCGGCGTTGTTCGCGACCGCGGTCTTCGTCTACGGCGGCAGGGTCTTCGTTCGGGGGGCGATCGACGAGCTGAAGCACCGTCGCCCGGGAATGATGACGCTGATCTCGCTCGCGATCGGCGTCGCGTTCCTGTTCAGCGCGGCGGTCACGCTCGGGCTGCCGGGGACGCCGCTCTGGTGGGAGCTGGCGACGCTCGTGACCGTCATGCTCCTCGGGCACTGGATGGAGATGCGCTCGGTCCGGCAGGCCAGCGGCGCGCTCCGGGAGCTGGCGAAGCTGCTCCCGTCGACGGCGACGCGCATCGTTGGCGGCCGCACCGAGGAGGTCCCGCTGGACGCGCTCCGGGAAGGCGACGAGGTGCTGGTGCGGCCGGGAGCGAAGATCCCGGCCGACGGCGTCGTGCGCGAGGGCGCGAGCGCGGTCGACGAGTCGATGATCACGGGCGAGTCGCGCCCGGTCGAGAAGCGCGAGGGCGACGCCGTCGTCGGCGGAACGGTGAACGGCGCGGGCTCGCTCCGGGTCACGGTCACGAAGACGGGCGAGCGGACGGCGCTCGCCGGGATCATGCGCCTCGTCGCGGAGGCGCAGTCATCGCGATCTCGCGCGCAGACGCTGGCCGATCGGGCGGCGTTCGGGCTGACGCTCGCGGCCGTCGGCGCGGGCGTGGTCACGCTCGTCGCCTGGCTCGCGACGGGCGCGCCGGCGGCGTTCACGGTCGAGCGCGTCGTCACCGTGCTGGTCATTGCCTGCCCGCACGCGCTCGGGCTCGCAATCCCGCTCGTCGTCGCGATCTCGACGACGCTCGGCGCCCGACACGGGCTCCTCGTCCGCGACCGCCGCGGGCTCGAAGCGGCGCGCGACGTCGACACCGTCGTCTTCGACAAGACGGGGACGCTCACGCGCGGGGAGTTCCGGGTGGTTGAGGTGGTGGCCGCAGGCGAAGCCGGCGGGCGCGGCGGCGAACGACCGGAGAGCCGCGGACCGGCCGGGCGGGCGGCGGATGGCGCCGCCCCGCGGGCCGCGACCACGCCCGCCGCCCGCGAAGCCCTCGCCCTCGCCGCCGCCGTCGAACGCGACAGCGAGCACCCGATCGCGCGCGCGATCGTGCGGAGCGCCGAGGAGTCCGGGCTCGACGTCCCGGCGGCGCGCGGCTTCGAGGCGATCCCCGGCCACGGCGTGCGGGCGCGCGTCGACGGCCGGGAGCTGGCCGTCGGCGGGCCGGCGCTGCTGCGACGGCACGGCGTCGAATTGCCGGCCGAACTCGAGGCAGCCGTCGAGCGCGCAGCCGCCCGGGGCCGGACGGCCGTCGTCCTGATCGAAGGCGAAGAGGCGCTCGCCGTCCTCGCCGTCGCCGACGCGATCCGGCCGGAGTCGTACGATGCGGTGCGACGGTTGCGCGAGATGGACGTCGATGTCGTCATGCTCACCGGTGACGCGCGGCCCGTGGCCGAGGCGGTCGCGGCGGAGCTCGGGATCGACGAGGTGCTCGCCGAGGTGCTCCCCGAACAGAAGGTCGAGCGGATCCGCGCGCTCCGGGCCGAGGGGCGCCGCGTCGCCATGGTCGGCGATGGGGTCAACGACGCGCCCGCGATCCTCGCCGCCGACGTCGGGATCGCGATCGGCGCGGGGACCGACGTCGCCGTCGAGGCAGGCGACGTCGTCCTCGTCCGCAGCGACCCGCGCGACGCGCCCCGCATCATCGAGCTGAGCCGGGCGACCTACCGCAAAATGGTGCAGAACCTGTGGTGGGCCGCTGGCTACAACATCGTCGCGATCCCACTCGCCGCGGGGGTGCTGGCCGGCGCGGGGATCCTGCTTCCTCCGGCCTTTGGCGCGATCCTCATGTCGGCGAGCACGGTGATCGTGGCGGTCAACGCGCAGTTGCTTCGACGAGTGAAATTGTGAGCGACAACGAACGTTTAAGGGGACGTGAACTGGCAACCGCGTTCAGCGGGCTGCTCCTCGCCATGCTCCTGAGCGCGCTGGACGCGACGATCGTCGCGACGGCACTGCCGACGATCGTCGGCGAGTTGGGCGGACTCGAACGGCTAGGGTGGGTGGTCACGGCGTACCTGCTCGCACAGACCGTCGTCACGCCGATCTTCGGCAAGCTCGGCGACCTCTACGGCCGCAAGGTCGTGCTTCAATCGGCGATAGGGCTCTTCCTCGTCGGGTCGGCGCTGTGCGGCGCGGCCGGGAGCATGGGCCAGCTCATCGCGTTCCGTGCATTGCAGGGGCTGGGCGGCGGCGGGCTCATGGTCTCGACCCAGGCCGCGATCGGCGACATCGTCCCGCCCCGCGAGCGAGGACGCTATCAAGGAATCTTCGGCGCGGTCTTCGGCGTCTCGAGCATCGCGGGTCCGCTCCTCGGCGGCTATTTCACGACGCACCTGTCGTGGCGCTGGATCTTCTACATCAACGTCCCGCTCGGCGCCGTCGCCGCCGTCGTGATCGGTGCGACGCTGCCACGCGCGGCCGAGCGAGTCCGGCGCACGATCGACTACGCCGGTGCCGCGCTCCTCGCCATCACGCTGAGCGCGGTGGTGCTGGTGACCGACCTCGGCGGCATCGCGTTCCCGTGGCGATCGCCGCAGATCGCCGCGCTCGCCGCGGTCGCGGTCATCGCGCTATCCATCTTCTTGGTCGTGGAGCGGCGTGCGCGTGAGCCGGTCATGCCGCTGCGCCTCTTCTCGAACCGGACGTTCGGCCTGACCTCGGCGATCGGCCTCATCGTCGGGTTCGCAATGTTCGGCTCGGTCACGTACCTGCCGCTCTTCCTCCAGGTGGTCGGCGGCGCGAGCCCGACGGCGTCCGGACTCCAGATGCTCCCCATGATGGGCGGGATGCTGCTCACCTCGATCACAGCCGGGCAGATCATCAGCCGGACCGGCCGTTACAAGAGATTCCCGATCGCCGGCACGGCCGTCATGAGCGTCGGGCTCTTTCTCCTCTCACGCATGACCGCCGGAACGACGATCCTCGAGGCGTCCGTCGGGATGCTCGTCCTCGGACTCGGGATGGGAATGGTCATGCAGGTGCTCGTGATCGCGGTGCAGAACGCCGTCGCCTACGACGACCTCGGGGTGGCCACGTCGGGCGCGACGTTGTTCCGGCTGATCGGCGGCGCGCTCGGCACGGCGGTGTTCGGGGCGATCTTCGCCGCGGGGCTGACCGATCACCTGGCGGCGGCGTTTCCCGGTGGCGCTCCCACGGCCGCGCTCGGGTCGGGCGTCAGCCCCGAGGTGCTCGAACGACTCCCGGCGGTGGTCAGGGACGTCTACGTCGAGGGGGTGGCGACGTCGCTTTCGACCGTCTTCCTCATCGCGATGTTCATCGCGATCGCCGGCTTCGCGTTGACGTGGATGGTGCCCGAGCAGCCGCTGCGCGAGACGATCGCCGCGGCGGCCGGTGACGTGGGCGCAGAGACCGAGCAGGTCTTCCCGCTCCCGACCGACACCGATTCCATCTCCAAGCTCGAGCGGTTCCTCTCGCTTCTGGCCAGCCGGGATCTCAAGAGGGAATACATCCACTCGGTCGTCGCGCGGGCCCGCGCCGACATCTCGCCGCTCGCCGCATGGCTGCTGGTGCGGATCGACCGGGATCCCGAAACGCAGCCCGAAGAGCTGGCCCGCCGTTACGACATCGACTCCGCTCGCCTGGCCGGCGCGGCCGCCGAGCTGCGGGATCGTGGTCTCGTGGCCGAGGTCGGAAACGGCGGCGCGCCTCCACGTCGAATCCCGACCGCCCCCGGAACCACGGTGCTTCGCCGCCTCGCAGCGGCGCGCCGGGCACGGCTCGCGGAGGTGCTGGGCGAATGGGCGCCCGAGCAGAGGCAGGAGCTGGTGCGGCGACTCCGGCGGCTCACGAAGGACATCGTGGTGGATGGGAGCGGAGCGTGAAACTCACCCCATCGCCTCCGCCACCAGCTCGTACGACCGCAACCGCTCCTCGTGGCTGTGTATCATCGACGAGATCATGATCTCGTCCGCGCCGGTCTCACGGATCACCGCCTCGATCCGCTGCCGCACCCGCTCCGGCGACCCCACGATCGCGAGCTCGCGCTGGTTGCGGACGACGGCGAGGTCGTGGGGGGTGTAGTCGTAGGCTAGCGCCTCGTCGGGGCTGGGCAGCCGGCCGAACTCACCGCGCCGGAGCCGGACCCAGGCCAGGTCCATGCTCCGGGCCAGGTAGTCGGCCCGCTCATCCGTCTCTGCGCAGAACACCGAGACCGCCACGATGATGTGCGGCCGGTCGAACCACTCCGACGGGCGGAACGCCTCCCGGTACGCGTCGATCGCGGGGCGAGCCGGCGTCGGGCTGAAGTGGCTGGCGAAGCCGTAGCCGAGTCCGAGCGAGCCGGCGAAGCGCGCGCTCGCGCCGCTCGAGCCCAGGATCCAGACGGGTGGCAGCCGCACGTCGTCCGGCACGACGCGCACCTTGTGGAACGGATGACCTTCCGGGAACGCGCGTCGCGAAAGGTCGAGCAGTTCCGTGAGCTGGGCCGGGAACTGCTCCGGGTCGAAGGGGCGCAGCGCGCTCGATGTCACCGGGTCGGTCCCGGGCGCGCGGCCGATCCCCAGGTCGATGCGACCAGGGTACAGCGCCTCCAGCGTGTGGAACGCCTCCGCGATCCGGAGCGGCGCGTGGTTCGGTAGCATGATCCCGCCCGAGCCGACGCGGATCCGCTCCGTCGCCGCCGCGACGTGCGCGATCACGACCTCCGGCGACGAGCTCGCGATGCTCGGCATCCCATGGTGCTCGGCGAGCCAGAAGCGCGTGTACCCCAACCGCTCCGCGAGCCGCGCGAGCTCCACGGAGTTGCGCAGCGCCTGCGTCGACGAGGTGCCAGTGCCGACCGGCGCGAGGTCGAGAATTGAAAGCGACGGCGCCAAGCTCACACCTCGCAGCTCCCGTCCGCGCACGCGGCCGAGCCGTCGTCGCCCGCCGAGCCGTGCCCGCCCGCGGAGGCACCTTCCTCGCCGACCTGCGCCGCCACGTGCTCGAGCGCCTGGAGGAACGTCGACGCCGGCTGCGCGCCCTGCACCGCCCATTTCCCCTCGAAGACGAACGTCGGCACCGCCGTGATCCCCAGCCGACGCGCGTGCTCGATCTCCGCCGTCGTTTCCGCCTCCCCTTCGCCCGTCGCCAGGTAGGTCCTCACCCGTTCGGGGTCCATCCCGACCGATTCCGCCAGCGACGTCAGCAGCTCGTGATCGGAGACGTCGCCGCCTTCCGTGAAGTGCGCCGCGAACAGCTTCTCGGCGAGCGCGCCCTGCACGTCCGCGCCGTACTCGTGCTCGGCCAGGCGCAGCAGCCTGTGCGCGGTCAGCGTGTTCACCGAGAGCGCCCGGTCCCAATCCATGACGATCCCCTCGCCCCGCGCATTCGACGACACACGGTCCAGCATCTCATCGACGCGGTCTCCGAAGCGACGGCGCAGGTACTCCTTCGTCGGCACCGCCTCCGCCGGCGCGCCCGGGTCCAACTGGTACGACCGGAACACGACCTCGACGCGGTCGGCACCCGAGTACGCCGCCAACGCACGCGCGAACCGACGCTCGCCGATGTAGCACCAGGGGCACGCGACGTCGGAGTAGATCTCGACTTTCATGAATTCCTTCCTGTTGGGACCGCGACCCGTACGAACGATCGTCGCGCGAAGCGGGCGCGGTCGATGCATGGACCGGCTCTTGCGGCGCCGGCGTGCCGTCGCCGCAGGATCTCAAGGAACGAAATCGGTCGGAAATCCAAACCGGGAGCGTCGCCGATTCGTTCCCCGCCGGTGATAAGGGCGCTCGATCACGATCATGGACCAGCCCCGGGAAGTCGACGGCAGCAAACGCGAGACCGGCTGGCGCGCGCGGCTCACGGGGGTGGCCTCGGTCTTCGTGATCCTATCGCTGGCCGCCCTCGCGATCATCCCCGCCGTGATCGTGCGCGAGGTGTCCGATGCCGTCGACGAGAACGCGCGGACGTTCGAACCCGCGCGACGTCAGGTCCGCGACCTGAGGTACCTCTACGAGCAACAGGTGGCCGAGCTGCGCGGGCTGGCGCTCACCGGCGACGTGCGGTTCCTTGACGGCTACCGCGAGGCCCGTCGAGCCGAATCGGAAACGCTCGACCAGCTCGAGCCTCTGGTACACCGGATTGGGTCGGACGCGCCCGAGCGGTTCGCGGAGGTCCGCCACTTCTCGGCGCTCTGGCATGCGACGAACGATTCTCTGGCCGCGGGCGCGTTCACGACCGAGGAGTACGCGACACGGCTTCCGCGCCAGTTCGCGCTGAACGACTCGACGACCGACGCAGTCGAGCGGCTGGCGGCCGTGGTCGACACGCAGGCGGTGAGGTTCTTCAGGTCGGTGGGCGAGGCGGCCGAGCGTCAGCTCGCCTCCGCGCTCGCCCTCGGCGTGCTCGCCCTCGCCGCGTCGATCGTCGTCGGCTGGTTCGCGCGCCGCCAGACAATGCTTTCCGCGGCGCTCGCCCGTGCGAACGCCGAAGAGCGGCGGCTGCGAGAAGAGTCGGAGCGGCGGCAGGTCGAGATCCAGCGGATCACGGAGAGCCGCAGCCGGCTCATGCGCGGCTTCAGCCACGACGTGAAGAATCCGCTCGGCGCGGCGGACGGCCACCTCCAGCTCATGGAGGACGGCATCCTGGGCGAGCTCACGCCCAAACAGCTCGAGAGCGTGTCGAGGGCCCGCCGCGCGATCGGCGCGGCGCTCCACCTGATCGAAGACCTGCTTGACCTTGCGAAGACCGAGACCGGCCAGGTCGAGGTGCATGCCACGACGATCGAGATCGATGGCGTCATGCGCGACGCGGTCGAGCAGTACCGCGCCCAGGCGGAGGCGAAGGGACTCGACCTCACCATCGATGCGCCCGCGGACCTGCCGCGGATCGAGTCGGACCCTTTCCGGATCCGGCAGGTCCTGGGCAATCTCCTGTCGAACGCGGTCAAGTACACGGAGAGCGGACGGATCACGATCCGGGCGCGGGAGGTCTTCGATGGTCGCGCGCCGGGCGCGGGGCGGTGGGTCGCGGTCGACGTGAGCGACACGGGGCCCGGGATCCCGCGGGAAGAGCAGCGCTACCTCTTCCAGGAATTCGCGCGATTGAGGTCGGGGGAAGGCAAGCGTGGGGCGGGGATCGGGCTCGCCATGAGCCGTCGCATCGCGCATGCGCTGAACGGCGAGGTCACGGTCGAGAGCGAGCCCGGCCGCGGCTCGACCTTCACGCTGTGGCTGCCGATCGACGGCGGCGCGGCTCGCGGGACGCCGGCCGCGGCCGACTGACCGCAGGGCTCAGAGCGACGCGCCGTCCGGCGCCGTCCTGTCGCCGCGCCGCCGCTCGCGTGGGCCGGGCGGCATGCCGTCTCCGCGGAGCGCGCGGCGAGACCCGCTCTGCATCGCGCGCAGCCGCTCGCGCTGCTCCGGGGTCAGCACGGCATCGACCTCGCGCCGCGTCTCGTCCACGATCGCGCGGAACCGCGGGTGGTACTCCCGGGCGAGGGTGAGGACGCGGACGCGGTTCTGCTCCATGATGCTGTCGATCGCCGCGACCTGCTGCGGCGTCAGCCCAAGCGCCTCCGCCATCTGCTGGCTGAAGCGCATTGCCCTCATGCGGCCGGGCGGTCCGGACATCCACGGTATCAGGACGCCGCCCCGGTCCGCCCCGCCCGGCTCGGCATCGACCGCCTCCAACGGGGCCGGCGCGGGGCGCGCGAGCGCGCGGCCGACGAGCACGCGGTCGATCCCGATGCCGATCAGGACGCCGAGCACCCCGACCAGTGCGAGCAGCGCCGCCGCTTGGGCGCGCGGCCCGGGCTCGATCCTCAGTGACATCACGGTTCTTCTCCTTCGTAGACCAGAAGCGCCCACGCCAGCTCGTCGTCGCCGATCTCGTTGCCGATGAGCATCGCCGCGTCGGCGGCGAGTTCCGTCTCCATTGTCGTGGGCAGCAATGCGATCGTCTCGTACTCCGCGAGCCATGCGGCCGTCGGCGCTCCGGCGAGCGCGAGGAGGACCGCTGCCGCGGCCGCCGACGCCGCCGTGACCGGGATCCCCCGCGCGGCCCACGCCGCGGCGACGTCCCACCACGCGCGCCGCGCCGCCGACCGGGCCAGGATCTTCGGCGCCTGCGCCATGACCCGCCCGTGCAGCGCGTCCCAGTCCACGGCGTCGAGCGGCGGCTCCGGGCTCGCCGCGAGGAGCGCCCGCCGGAGCGCGTCGCCTGACGTTCCAGGTCCTCGACGTTCGTCGTTCATCGATCCTCCTCCAGTAGTGGCGCGAGCGCCTCGCGCAGCGTCCGCCGGGCCTGGTGCAGGTGCCAGCGCACGGTCCCGTCCGATAACCCCAGGATCTCCGCGACCTCCGCGCTCGAGAACCCCTCGAGCTCCGCGAGCTGCACGATCGTGCGCTGACGTTCCGGGAGCCCGGCCATCGCGTCCCGCAGGCGGCGACTGAGTTCCGCCCGCTCCGCCGCGCCGTCCGGCGCCGCATCGCCCGAGCGCGTGTCCTCGGGGATCGGCTCGGTCCGTCGGACGGAACGCGCACGGCGATAGTTCAGGGCGCCGTTCACCACGATGCGGTACATCCACGGCGCGAACGGTCGGCCGGGCTCGAGCGTGTCGAACCGCTCGAGCGCCCGGACGAACGCCTCCTGGACCACGTCCTCGGCGTCCTCCCGGTGCTCGAGGATGCGATAGGCGATCGAGAACGCCCGCCGCATGTGCCGCCGGACCAGCTCGCCGTACGCCTCGGCGTCGCCGGCACGGACCCGTCCGACGAGCCACGCATCCGGCACGGAGGCCGGCGCGCCTCGCGGCGCGCCGGCCTCGGCGTCCGAGCCGACCGGCGCTCTCTTCGCCATGCGCCCCGAATCGCGCTACCGACCCGGCCACATGGCGGGCGCGTGCGCACCCGGCGCCCGGAAACCACGGGCGCGCCTCGCACCCATCCCCGCGCCCGGACGCATGACGCGACCACGCTGCTCGCCCATCCGCTCCTTGCGCAGCTCCTCGAGCTTGTCCTTCTGCTCGGCGGTCAGGACGTCGCGAGCCTCGCGCCACGCCGTGCGCTGGTTCTCCGCGATCTGCTGGATCGTCGGGCGCAGCGCCTCCGCCTGCTTGCGCATCTCGTCGCCCAGCTCCATTCGCAGCTTGCGCAGCTCCTCACGCTGCTCCGGCGTGAGCTGCTGCCACCGCTCGCGCGCCGCCTCCGCGCGACGACGCGCCTCCTCGGCGCGCTGACGAATCTCCTCCGCGCGCTTACGCATCTCCTCGCGCTGCTCCGGCGTGGCCTGCCGAGGCATCACGAGCCGTTCGCCACCGCGCCCCCTCATCGCGCCGGGGCGCATCGCGCCGAGCAGCTCCCGCTGCTCCGGCGTGAGCGCCTGCAGCCGCGCCTCGCGCTGCTTCCGCAGCTCCTCCTGCTGCGCCCGCAGCCGCTCCCGGAGCGGGCGGTTCTGCTGTTCCAACCGAGAACGGATCTGCTCGAGCCGCGCCACCTGCTCAGCCGTCAGCCCCAGCGCCTCGCGCTGCTCGAGAAGACGAGCGACCGGATCGCCCGGGGCCACCATCCGCACCGACCTGCCCGGCGCCCTCTCCGGCGTCTGGGCCTGAACCGTCCCGAGCGACGCCGCCAGACCGAACGCGGCCAACGACAAGAGTACCCTTCGCATGTACAACCTCCAGGAGTCAAGCCGTGCGGGGCCGCCGCTCCTTGCGGCCGCCTCCTGCAGTGAATACACGCGACGGGCCCGAAGTGTTGGGCGAGCGTACGTCAGTGTCCGGCAACGACTTCGCCGTGCGCCGGCGCCGGGCGGGAAGCGACCTCGCCGCTCGCGTCGAGCGCGTGCCGGAAGAGAACCGGGCCGACCGTCTCGTTCACGGCGATCAAGCTGAGCAGGAGCGCACGCATGTAGTTGCCCATTTCGCCGTACGCGTCCGCGAGGATCGTGGCGAGGCCGATCGCGACGCCGGCCTGGGAGACGAGACCCATCCAGACGTAGCGGCGCTCGGGCCCGTCGGTGCCGGCCCAGCGGCTCCCCACGCGGACCCCGACCCAGATCGCGCCGGCGCGTACCGCGGCGATCGGCACGACGAGCGGGAGCAGCGGCGCGATGGTGCCGACCTCGATCTTGGCGCCGGACAGCGCGAAGAAGACGACGAAGACGGGCGCGGCGGAGCGCTCCATCGCGTGCCGCAGCTGTTGCCCGTGCTCCGAGAGGCTTTCGGTCACGAAGCCGGCGACGAGGAGCATGAGGAGCAGCTCGACGTGGGTCAGTCGCGCGATCTCGATCCCGAAGAACGCGACGAGGACCGCGAAGAGCATCAGCTCGCGGCCGACGAAGCGCAGGTACGCGGCGACGCCGACGCCGATGGCGCCGCCGATCAGGATCGCGCCCGTGATCTCCCAGACGACCGCGCCGACCGACCGCGTCGCCGCCGCGTCCGTCGCCGGCGCGAACGACTGCGCGATGGCGAGCACGGCGCTGAAGAGGAGCACGACGGCGACGTCTGCCAGGAGCACGACGCCCAGCGTCGTCCGCGCGACGGGGCCTTGGGCGCCCGTCTCGTTCAGGAGCGCCATCGTCACGGCGGGCGAGTGGACGATCGCGACCGAGGCGAACAGGAGCGCGAACGCGATCGCCGTCGCCGTACCCGCGCCCTGGAGCGGCGGGATGAAGCCGTGCAGCGCGTATAGGAAGAGCGTGAGCGCGACGAAGCCGAACAGGAGCTCCGTCGACATGATCTTGAGGAGCGTCGTGCCGCGCTCCTTGACCTCCGACCACTGCAGCTCGGCGCCGGCCAGGAACGCGATGAGCGCGATCGCGAGCTGGCTGACCGCGTCGAGCCTGACGCTCGCCTCGTAGGTGACCGTACCGAGCACGGACGGGCCGAAGACGAGCCCTGCGACGAGGTATCCGACGATCTTCGGCAGCCGGACGGCCGTCGCCAGCTCGCCGACGGTGTAGGCGGCGAGGATCAGGAACCCGAACGTCAGCAGCGCCTGCCCGCCCTGCCCCGATACGCCGAGCGGGAGGATGAGCGACATGCCGCCGAAGAGGAGGGCGAGGATGAGGAGTCGTCGCATCTCAGGCCTCCCCTTCGCGCGGTGCGGCGCCGGTCCGTGTGGGCCCCTCGCGCCCGGGCCCCGTCTGTACGGCGCTGGCCCGTCCCGGCCCCTCGCGTTCGGGCTCCGCCTGCTCGGCGCCGGCCTCGGGCCGCGCGGTCCGGCCCCGGCGGCGCAGCCACGGCCCCAGCACCGAGTGGGCCCACCGCGCCGAGGTGAAGTCCGTCAGCAGCACGGACACGATCGAAGCGGTGAAGACGACGCCGGCGAACGGCAGGTCGCCGACGATCTGGTAGTTGAGGCCGATCGCGATCGCGAGGGCGCCCTGGCCGAAGAGCGCGCGCCCCCAGCCGAGCCCGAGCCGCGACGTCGACTGCGTGAGCGCGGCCGCGATCCCGCCGCCCGCGATCTTGGCCAGCACGCGCGCGACGAGGAAGAGGACGACGGGCACCGTCCAGATCATGCCGCCCCACTGCCACGCCGCGCCCGCGAAGATCAGCAGCACGAAGTACAGCGGCCGCTCGACCCGACCCAGCACTTCCTTGATCGCGTCCCGGTTCGCCGACGTGTTGATCAGGATGAAGCCGATCAGCATCGCCGGGAACAGTGGCGAGAGGCGCAGGTACGCCGCCGCGCCGCTGGCCAGGATGATCGCGCCCGAGAGCCCGATGAAGAGGCGGTCGACCTCCTGCTCGCCGCCCAGGAAGAGGTGGAACAGCGCGCCGCCGACGATGCCGATCGCGATCCCGATCACGGCCCACTCGGTCGGCGTCGGCGCGCGGACGGCCGTCTCGGGCGCGGCGTGGCCGATGGCGAGCAGCAGGCCGAACGCGGTGATCGCGGCGAGCGCGTCGATCGCGGTCGCGACCTCGAGCTGCCGGGCGACGGACACCCGCCGGCCGAGACGTCGCACGGTCAGCGCTATCCCGGACGGCGCCGACACCGTCGCGACCGCGCCCATCGCGACCGACGGGAACACCGCCTGGGCGGCCGACAGGCCGAACAGCCACATGAACACACCCGTCATCGCGGCGGAGACCAGCGCGAGGGTGAGCGTCGCCTCGATGAACGCGACGCGGAAGTCGATCAGCGGGATGCGGCTCACCACCGGGAGGTAGAACTGCGCGCCGACCACCGCACCGATCCACCCGAGCGCAAGCGTCAGGATCGGCGCGAAGCTCCCGACCACGCTCGAGCTGATCAGCCCGGACACCTCGGGGCCGAGCAGGATGCCGAGAAGCACGTACTCCGCGCCCGAAATGACGTCGAAGCGCCGGGCGAGCCACCCGAACGCGACGTGGGCGGCGAGGTAGGCGCCCACGACGACGAGGATGAGAATGAGCGTCGAGCTCACGGCGCCTCCGCCCCGGTGGCACGGCCGGCCAGCTCGCGCCGCACGACCGGCGCGACCTCCGTGCCGAGCAGTTCGATCGCCCGCATCACCTTCGCGTGCGGCATCGGCCCGACCGTGAGCTGGATCAGGAACCGCTGGTGCCGGAACAGCTCGTACTGGTAGAGGATCTTCTCCACGATCTGCTCCGGGCTCCCGACGAAGAGCGCGCCGCGCAGCGTGCACTCGAAATCGAACTGCGTCCGCGTGTACGGCCCCCACCCCCGCTCCCGGCCGATCCGGCTCATCACCTCGGCGAACGGCGGGAACGCGTCCTCGGCCGCCTGCCGGGGATCGTCCGCGATGAAGCCGTGCGAATTGATGCTCACCGGGAGGCGCTCCGGGTCGTGCCCGGCGCGCGCCGCGGCCTCGCGGTACAGATCGACCATCGGGCGGAAGCGTTCCGGCGCGCCGCCGATGATCGCCAGCGCCATCGGCAGCCCGAGCGTACCCGCCCGGATCACCGATTGCGGCGTCCCGCCCACGGCGATCCAGACCGGGATCGGGTTCTGCTGCGGGCGCGGGTAGACGCCCCGGTCGTGGATCGAGGGGCGGTGTCGCCCTTCCCACGTGACCCGCTCGTGCTCCCGCAGCGTGAGGAGCAGGTCGAGCTTTTCGGCGAACAGCTCGTCGTAATCCTCGAGGTCGTAGCCGAAGAGCGGGAAGCTCTCGATGAACGAGCCGCGTCCCGCCATGATCTCGGCGCGGCCCTCGGAGATCAGGTCGATCGTCGCGAACTGCTGGAAGACGCGCACCGGGTCGTCCGAGCTCAGCACGGTGACCGCGCTGGTCAGCCGGATCCGCTTCGTGCGCGCCGCCGCGGCCGCGAGCACGATCGCCGGCGCGGAGACCGCGTAGTCCGGACGATGGTGCTCCCCCACGCCGAAGACGTCGAGCCCGACCTGGTCCGCCAGCTCGATCTCCTCGAGGAGGTCGCGGACCCTCTCGCCCGCGCCGAGCTGCCGGCCCGTGGCGGGGTCGAACGACGTTTCCGCGAACGTGTAGATCCCGATCTCCATTCGCGAATCCCTTCCTGGCCGCAAGCGATTCCGGGCCGTCCCGGCCCACCGCGGACGACGCGTTCAGGATGGCAAATCTATCTGCCGCGCCCCTTGCCGGGAACCACGAAGCAAAAAAACGGGCGCATCGGCGACCCCGGATCGCACCCGAGGGTTTGCGATCCTCCACGCGCCTCGCAAGATTCCGGCGCCATGGAAGACCTGTCTACGTTCACGCCGCCCGGCGGCACGCCGCACGGCGCTCGAGACGACGCGTCGCGTCCCGCACCGTCCGACGCCGGCCCCGTGCTCCTCGACGGCCGCCGCCTCGCCCGCGAACGCGCGCCCGGACTCGCCGCCCGCGCGACCGAGATCGCGCGGCGACGCGGCAGGCCGCCGCGGCTCCTGCTCGTAGCGTTCGCGGGCCCCGACGGCCGCTCGCCTAGCGCCGAACTCAAACTGCGCGCCTGCGCCGCCGCGGGGATCGACGTCGCGCCGCTCGTTCTGCCGGCCGACGCGACGACCGACGACATCCGCCGCACGATCGGGGATGCACTGGCCGTCGACCCGAAACCCGATGCGGTATTCGTCGAGTTCCCGTTCCCCGACGGCGTCGACGGCGACGCGGTCATGGCGACCGTCCCCGAGTCGCTCGACGTGGACGTCATGACGCCGGGCCGCGTCAGTAGGTACCTCGACGACGCGGAAGGGCCGCCGCCGCTCACCGTCGCCGCCGCGCTCGCGCTCCTCGACCGCTATGGCGTGAGCGTCGCCGGGCTCGACGGGATCGTGATCGCCGAACCATCGCCGTTCGCCGAAATGTTCCGCGCGGCGCTTGCGCGCAGGGGCGCGCGGATGGGCCCGCTCGTGCCGCCGACCGCAGCCGACCTGGCGGAGCGCGCCCGCGCCGCGCGCCTCGTCGTCGTCGCCGCGGCCCGGCCGGGGCTGGTCGATTCGGCAACGCTCGCGCCGGGAACGGTCGCGATCGATTCGGGCTACTACAACCCCGGCGGCCGCGGCGACATCGACACCGCCGGCGGGACCGCGCACCTGGCCGCGCTCGCGCCCGTCCCCGGAGGGCTCGGCCCCATGACCGTCTCGATGCTGCTCGAGCGGACGATCGAGTTCGCGGCTCCGCCGCAGGCGTCGCCGCGCATCGTACCGTGAACCCACCGTGACCGGATCAGGACGATGATGCACAGAACGACCTTGCTCTTCGCCACCGCCCTCGCGTTGTCGGCCGCACCGGCCGCGGCGCAGGAGACGTTCTACTTCCAGCAGGACGTCGCCTACCGCATCGAGGCTCGCCTGGACGACGACGCCGAGGTGCTCAGCGGCCGCGCGCGGATGCGCTACGTGAACCGCTCGCCCGAAACGCTCGACTCGCTCTACTTCCACCTGTACCTGAACGCGTTCCGTCCGAACAGCGCGTGGGCGCGGCGAGAGCTCGAGTTCGGCAACACGCGCTTCCAGGACCTGGGGCCGGACGAGTGGGGCTTCCAGTCGTTGAAGTCGATCGCCGTCGACGGCCGGCCGGTCACGCCCGTCTACCCCGGCGCGCCCGACTCGACCGTCGTCGCGATCGCGCTCCCGCGCCCGCTCGCGCCCGGCGCGTCCGTGACCGTCGACATCGACTGGGACGCACGCCCGTCCTCGCTGCCGCGCCGGCAGGGGCGCCAGGGCCGGCACTACGACTTCGCGCACTGGTTCCCGATCGTCGCCGTCTACGACCGCGAGGGGTGGGCCGTCCGGCCGCTCCTCCCCCAGGGCGAGTTCTACGGCGAGTTCATGGACTTCGACGTGACCCTTGACCTGGCCGCCGACCAGGTGATCGGCGCGACCGGCGTCCCCGTCGAGGGCGACCCGGGGTGGGAGCGCGCCGCCGCGGCCGGCTTCGCCGACTCGATCTGGTACCGCCGCGACTACTACGGCGACGTCGGCGCCGCCGAGTCCCTCGGCTTCCTGACCGGCGACACGCCCACGGGCCGCAAGCGCGTGCGCTGGATCGCGCGCGACGTCCACAACTTCGCCTGGAGCACCTCGCCCGACTACATCTACGAGGGCGGCCGCTGGGAGGACATCGCGATCCACGTCCTCTACCGCCCCGGCGACGACGACTGGGCGCGCGGCCAGGCGCTCGAGCACACCAAGACCGCGCTCGCCTGGTACGACTCCATCTTCGGCGACTTCGTCTGGCCGCAGCTCACCAACGTGCACCGCATCGAGAGCGGCGGGACCGAGTTCCCCATGATGGTCATGGACGGCAGCGCGTCGCTCGGGCTGATCCTCCACGAGGTCGGGCACAACTACGCCATGGGGATCCTGGCCAACAACGAGTGGAAGGAAGGCTTCCTCGACGAGGGGATGGCTTCGTTCACGACGAACTGGTACTTCCAGACCCACGGCCAGCCGGACGTCTGGGTGCGGAGCTTCGAGGCGGCCGCGCAGTGGGACCGCACGGGGAGGTCGGAGCCGCTCGTGCGGCACTCGGCGAACTTCAGCGACTTCCAGACGTACAACGCGATGACGTACACGAAGCCGTCCGTCGTCTACCGCATGCTCCAGGCGTATCTCGGCGACGAGCGCTTCGGCCGCGCGCTGCGCCTCTACTACGAGCGCAACAAGCTGCGCCACGTCACGCTGTATGAGTTCCAGATGGCGATGGAAGACGGTTCGGGCGAAGATCTGGAGTGGTTCTTCGACCAGTGGTTCCGCATGGTGGCGACGCTCGACTACAGCGTCCGCGGCGCGACGACGGAGCAGCGCCCCGACGGCCGCTGGGTCACCCGCGTCGAGGTCGAGCGCGCCGGGGAGGCGTGGATGCCCGTCGTGCTCCAGGTCGGCGACGAGCGCGTGCGCCTCGACTCGCGCGAGCGGCGGCAGACGGTCGAGGTCGTGACCGCGTCCCGCCCGACGGAGGTCGTGCTGGATCCCGACACGATCATCCTGGACGCGGACCGCTCGAACAACCGGCGGGCGCTCGACTGAGCGCGCGCCGCCGCCGGCGCCCGGGCACGCGCGTTGCCGTGCTCCGGGCGCCATGCGAGCGAGCGAACCCTCCGCCTCGATCGGATCGCCGGCCCGCGCCGCCCAACCGCGCGCCGCGCGGCCCCAGCCGCGGCCTGCGGCCGGCGACGCGCAATCCAACCTCCCGCCCGCCCTCCTGCGGCCGTTCCGCCTGATCGCCTTCGATTGGGACGGCACCGCGGTCGTGAACCGCCGCGCCGACGCGACGGCCGTCCGGACCGTGATCGACCGCCTGCTCCGCCAGGGTGTTTTCGTCGCGGTGATCACCGGCACCAGGTTCGAGAACGTCGACCGGCAGCTCTCGTCCGGGATCCACGGCCCGCACGCGCGACGGCTCTTCGTCCTCACGAACCGCGGGTCCGAGGTGTGGGGCTTCGACGACGCCGGCCGGCGAGTCTCGCTCTGGCGCCGCGTCGCGACGCCGGATGAAGAGCGACGCCTCACCGCCGCCGCCGATGCGTTGCGCGCCGCGCTCGTCGCCTATACCGGCCTCGATATCCGCGTCGTCTACGACCGGCTCAACCGCCGCAAGGTCGACCTCATCCCCCTCGCCGAGTGGGCCGACCCGCCCAAGTCCGAGATCGGCGCGCTGTACCGCGCCGTCCAGTCCCGCTTGGTGAGGGCCGGCTGCCACGGCGGGCTCGCCGCCGCGTTCCGCATGGCGCGCGAGATCGCCCGCCGGGTCGGCCTCCGGGACGCGCGCATCACCAGCGACGTCAAGCACATCGAGATCGGCCTCACGGACAAGTCCGACTCCGTCGACTGGCTCATGCACGAGCTCGCGCCGAAACACGGGATCGCGCCGGAAGAGGTGCTGATCGGCGGCGACGAGTTCGGCGACGTCGCCGGCTTCGAGGGGAGCGACGCCCGCATGCTCACCCCCTCCGCACGGGGGGCGACGTTCGTGTCGGTCGGACCGGAGCCTGGCGGCGTGCCCCGGGACGTGATCCACCTCGGCGGCGGGCCGCAGCGCTTCGTCGAGCTCCTCGATGCGCAGGCGCGGATCCACGAGCGCCGCGGCGACGGCGGCGCCGCGATGCCCAGCCCGGAAACGCCGACTCGAGCCACGCGATCCGCCGCGCCACCGTCCGATCCGGCGACGGGGTTCTCCGCCGCGCTCCCCGTCGCCCCCACCCCCGACCCGCGCTGGCGAATCGTCGACGAGGGGCTCAACATCGCGCGCGAGCACGAGATCGAGTCGATCTTCGCCATCACCAACGGCTACCTCGGCACGCGCGGCTCGCTCGCCGAGCCGAACCCGCTCTCGACCCCGGCCACGCTGATCGCCGGCGTCTACGACGTCGAGGAGCACTCGCCGGAGATCCCCGAGTTGGTCGTCATGCCCGACTGGATGCGCCTGTGCGCGCTGGTCGACGGCCAACGCTTCGAGCCCGGCCGGGGCGAGATCCTCGAGCACCGCCGCATCCTGGACCTCCGGCAGGGCCTCTTCTGGCGCGAATGGCGGCACCGCAACCCCGACGGCCGCGTCTTCCGGCTCCGCGCGCTCCGCCTCGCCTCCCTCGCGGACCGCCACGCGCTGCTGCAGTCGGCCGTGTTCTCGCCCGAGAACTTCGCCGGAACCATCACGCTCGAGACGCGGGTCGAGCCGCCGCCGCGCCACCCCACGCTGCCGAGCGTCCGCGCCGTGGGCAAGCGCGAGAAGGGCGACGTCCGGGCGGAGCACTCGCGGGCGGCGGAAGCCGCGCGCACCGATCCCGCGCCCGGCGATCCCGCGTCGACCCCCATGGCCCTCGCGCTCCGGACCCCGACGACCGGAACCACCGTCGCTTTCGCCTCCGCCGCGACTCTCCGCCCCGAAGACGCGGTCCGATCGATTCGTGAGCACTCCGGCGCCCGCGGCCGCCTCGTCCAGCGCATCCGCGCCGACGTCCGCATCGGCGGCGTCTACCGCCTGGATCGCTTCGTCTCGGCCTTCACCTCGCGCGACACGGACGACCCCGAGGCGGCCGCCGCCCACCACCTCGAGCTGCTCCGCCGCCGCGGCGCGGACGCCATGATCGCCGACCACGTCGCCGCATGGCGGGAGCGCTGGCACGCCGCCGACATCGAGATCGACGGCGACGACGACGCCCAGCGCGCCGTCCGCTTCGCCTGCTACCACCTGATCGCGGCCGCCAACCCCGAGGACGAGCGCGTCTCCGTCGCCGCCCGCGGCCTCACCGGGCCCTCCTACTCCGGGCACGTGTTCTGGGACACCGAGATCTACATGCTCCCGTTCTACGTCCACACGCACCCGGAAACCGCCCGCGCGCTCCTGATGTACCGCTGGCACACGCTCCCGGCCGCGCGGGAGAAAGCCCGAGCCCACGGATGCGACGGCGCGTTCTACGCCTGGGAGTCCGCCGCCGATGGCGCCGAGACCACGCCGCGCCGCGTCCTCGCGCCGGATGGCAAGATCGTCACGATCCGCACCGGCGAAATCGAGACGCACATCAGCGCCGACGTCGCCTACGGCGTCTGGCGCTACTGGCACGCGACCGGGGACGACGCGTTCCTCCTCGACGCGGGCGCCGAGATCCTCATCGAGACCGCTCGGTTCTGGGCGAGCCGCGGCCGCATCGAGGACGACGGCCGATATCACATCCGCCACGTCATCGGCCCGGACGAGTACCACGAGGACGTCGACGACAACGCCTACACCAACGGGATGGCCGCCTGGAACCTCGAATGCGCGGCCGGCGTCGCCGAGCTCCTCGCCCGGCGCTGGCCCGACCGCTGGGACGAGCTGCGCCGCCGGCTCCGCCTCGAGCCCGACGAGCCCGCCGCGTGGCGACGGATGGCCGACGTCGTCTACCTCCCGATCGATCCGCGCACCGGCGTCATCGAGCAGTTCCAGGGGTTCTTCGACCTCGAGGAGGTCGATCTCGCGGAGTTCGAGCCGCGGACCGCGCCGATCGACGTGATCCTCGGCCGCGAGCGGACCCGGCGCTCGCAGGTCCTCAAGCAGCCCGACGTGCTGATGCTGATCGCGCTCCTTTGGGACCGGTTCCCGCCGCGCGTCCGCGAGGCCAACTTCCGCTTCTACGACCCGCGGACCGCCCACGGCAGCTCGCTCAGCCCGTCGATCCACGCGCTCCTGGCCGCTCGCCTCGGGGACCTCGCGGCCGCCGAGCGCTACTTCCGCCAGGCCGCCGAGATCGACCTCGCCGACAACATGGGGAGCGCCGCCGGCGGGGTGCACGCCGCCTCGCTCGGCGGACTCTGGCAGGCCGTCGTCTTCGGATTCGCGGGCACGAGCTTCCGCGACGACCGCCCGGCGTTCGAGCCGCACGTGCCTGCCGCCTGGCGCGCGTTGCGCTTCCGGCTCCTCTGGCGGGGCGTGAGCTACCGCGTCGCCATCGACGCCGGCGGCGCGGTCTCGTGCGAACCGGAACCCACGGACCGAACGGAGTGAGACCGTGCCCGCGATCCTCGTGCCGCTCGACGGCTCGCCCCACGCCACCGTCGCGCTCCCGGTCGCCCAGACGCTCGCGCGCTTGCTCGACGGCACCATCCACCTGCTGCACGTGACGCCGCAGGCCGAGCCGCCGCGCGAGCTGCTCCGCGACCTCGGCCTATCGCCCGAGGATCTGCGCGACGTCATCCTCGACGTCCCGGCCGGCGACGCCGCGCCCGCCATCCTCGCCGCCGCCGAGGCCGCCGACGATCCGATCATCGTCCTCTGTACCCACACCGGCATGGACAAGCCGTTCGGCACGCTCGGCCACGTCGCCGAGGAGGTGCTCCTGTCGACGCACGCGCCCCTGGTCCTCGTCCAACCGGAGCGAGGGCACCGGCCGTGGGTCGTCGACAACATCCTCCTCCCGCACGACGGATCGCCGACCACCGCCGAGGGTTTCCGGCCCGCCTCGCGCCTCGCCCTCCGCGCCCACGCCGAGTTGCTCGTCCTGCACGTCGCCGAGGCCGGCGGCGAGCGGCCGCCCGAGCCGGGCACCTTCACGCTCCCGCGCTACGTCGACCAGCCCCAGCACGAGTGGCCGACATGGGCCGCCGAGTTCCTCGAGCGCGCCTGCCGTCTCGGCGGCATCCCCGACGAGCTCGAGCTGCGGCTCCAGGTCGCGACCGGCGAGCCGGGCGCGGAAATCGTCCGCACCGCCCGTGAGCGCGGATCGGACCTGATCGTCGTCGTCTGGCGCGGCCGACCGGAGCCGGACCGCGCCCGCACCACCCGCGCGATCATCCACCAGGCGCCATGCCCCGTCCTCATTTACCGGATCGACGAATGACCCGGCTCCCGGGACCGCGGCCGCTCCGCTGTAGGGATTTCCCCTACACGCGAGTAGCCCGACGCCCGACAGACAGGGAGCGCCGCGGCGTTTACCTTCAACGTGGCAGCATAGTGCGTGCGGCCGCCCTGGCGCGCGGGCGCCGCGCCACACCCGGATCAGTGGACGCGGGATCGAAAGCACGATGAGCACGACACCGAACGCCGCCCGCCGTGCAGGCGATGCCGGCGCGGGGCCGGCCCCATCCGGCGGCGCCCCCCGGCGTCTCGGGCCGATCGTGCCTCGATCCGCCGAGATCCGGCGCGGCTGGCGGTGGATCGCCCCCTTGCTGCGTGTCCCGCTCTTCTACAAGATCCTCCTGGCCAACGCGGCGCTGATCGCGATCGTCGCGGTGCTCGCGCCCGTCCTTGCCGTGCGCATCGTCGTGAACGTGCCGGGGATCGATCCCGACGTGGCGCTGGTCCTGATCGCCGTGGGCGGCGTCGCCATGAGCGTGCTGGTCAACGCGGTGATCTTGCGCGTTGCACTGTCGCCGCTCGCCGCGCTCGAGCGCACGGCGGAGCGCGTCCAGGCCGGCAACCTCGATGCACGGGCGCCGCTGTCGCCCGTTGCGGACCGCAACCTCGAGCGGCTCGTCGTGACCTTCAACAGCATGCTCGACAGCAGCGCGGGGTACCGGCGACGGCTACGGGAAATCGCGGCGCACGCGCTCGGCGCGGCGGAGGAGGAGCGCAAGCGGATCGCCCGCGAGCTGCACGACGGGATCGCGCAGTCGCTCGCGGCGCTCCGCGTCCGGCTCCGGCTCGCCCGCGGCGCGCGCACCGAGGAGGAGCGCCTCGCGCACCTGGACGAGGTCAGCGAGGCGATCGGCGCCGCCACGGAGGAGGTCCGCCGCATCGCGCGCGGGCTGCGCCCGCCGGCGCTCGACATGCTCGGCCTCGCGCCGGCCATCGAGTCGCACGCGCGCACGCTCTCGGAGGCGACGGGTATCACCATCGTGAGCGACCTGGCGCCGGTCGCCGGACGGCTCACGCCCGAGGCCGAGCTCGCGCTCTACCGCGTATTCCAGGAGGCGCTCTCCAACGTCGTGCGCCACTCGCACGCGACTCGCGTCGAGCTGCGCATGCGCGTCCGGCCGGGGTTCGTCGAGGCCAGCATCCGCGACGACGGGCGCGGCTTCGACGTCGCCGAGGCGATGTCCGAGGACGGCCGCGGTCTCGGCCTCTTCGGCATGAAGGAGCGCGCCTCCTACGTCGGAGGGCGCGTCGACATCGAGAGCCGGCCCGGCGCCGGCACCAAGGTCACCGTCGTGATCCCGACTACGGAGACTCAGCCCTATGCCTGACCCGATCCGCATCGTCCTGGCCGACGACCACGTCGTCCTGCGCGCCGGGCTCCGCGCCCTCCTCGACGCCGAGGAGGACATGACCGTCGTCGGCGAGGCGGGCACGGGCGAGGAGGCGATCGAGGCCGTCGAGAGGTTGAACCCCGACGTCGTCGTCATGGACCTCTCGATGCCCGGGATGGGCGGCCTCGAGGCGACGCGCCGGATCGCCGCCCTCGGCAAGGACACCCGCGTCCTCGTCCTCACCATGCACGCCGAGGAAGAGTACCTCCTCGCCGTCCTCGAGGCCGGCGGCAGCGGCTACGTCAAGAAGACCAGCGCGGACGAGGACCTGACCAACGCGATCCGCACGGTAGCGCGCGGCGAGGTGTTCCTGTACCCGAGCGCCGCGAAACTGCTGCTCCAGGGCTTCCGCGTCCGCGGCGAACCCTCCGAGCCCGACCCGCTCGCTCAGCTCAGCGACCGCGAGCGCGAGGTCCTCGCCTACACCGCCGAGGGGTACAGCTCCAGCGAGATCGGCGAGAAGCTCTTCATCAGCCCCAAGACCGTCGACACCTACCG
>CALBZE010000003.1 GCA_937889645.1 uncultured bacterium | reverse complement strand
GGGCTCCACCACGGGCAGCTCCCCGTCGCGGATGCGTCGCATCTCGGAGAGGCGGGCGAGGACATCGAGCTCGAAGGCGACGTCGCCCGCCGGCACGCGCAGCGCCTCGCGCACGTGCTCCAGCTCCGACTCCTCTTCCGGTGTGAGCTCGTAGTCGGCGACGGCGCGCAGGAAGACGCCACGGAACGCATCCGCCCGCGCTCGCCTGGCGAACTCCGTGTCGACCCCCAGCTCCTTCTCGAACTGCTCGAGGAGCCGCAGCTCGTCCGGCGTCGCGAAGCCGTCGACGACGATGCGGCGGGCGGCGTCGAGGTAGCCGCGCTCGAGGACGTCGCTCCGGGCCGCGGGCGTGAGGCTCGGGGTGCGGAGCAGGTCGTACACGATTCCCAGCTCGTCGCCGGTGAACGGTCGGCCGGCGGCGACGGCGGGCCCGATCGCCCGCCGGAGCGCGTCCCGCGCCCGGTTGCGCAGCCACGCGCGGCGCAGCGGGATCGCGGCCAGGAGCGTGAGGACGAGCCCCGGGCCGAGGGCCGCGGGGCGGGCCACGCCGCCGTCGCCGAACGACGCCGCGACGAGCGCGAGCCCGGCGATCGTGAGAAGCACGTACGGCCAGACGACGTCGGGCGTCGAGTCGAGCTCGAGGCGTGAGAGGGTCGACCGGTCGGCGACGGTGGCCGGGGGCGCGTACGTCGCGCCCGTGTCCGCGAAGAGAGTGACCGGCTCGGCCCGGACGACGGCGGCGGGGGCGCTGGAACCGATCTGGGTGCCGGAACCGACCCGGGCGCGGAAGCCGCGTGTCGACGAGCGGGAGCCCGCGCCGCCCAGGTACTCGCGCACGTACAGCCCGCCGCGCCCGGCGTGGACGTACGCGCGGCCCGTCGAGGTGATCCCGATCCTGGCGCCCTTCACGCCGATCGAAGCCCCCAGCCCGCTCTTGGACAGATTGAAGCGGACCGGGCCCATGCGGAAGCTCTTGCGGAGGTAGAAGCCCATGACGTCCTCGGTGCGATGCTGTCCTTCGAGGTGGCGGACCGAGCCGACGGGTGACGGGCGCTGCCCGTGAACGCGTGCCCGTCGGGACCGCACGCCCGGGGCGCGCCGTGCTTTGCACTGGCGCGCCCGCCCTTACCGGCACTTCGCCCGCCAACGCAACACAGGGCACATTGCCCCGCGTCCGGCAATAAGACGTATAGGGGAGGGTCTGACACCGGGGACCCGGGATCGTGTCCGCCGGGTTCCGCGAGGATCCGTTCTCGCCTTTTCGATTGCGGTCGTTGTCGCACGGCCGGGCGACGTCGCGCGGCTGCTCGGGCGCTCGTTCTACCTGCCGTTCGCGGGGTGGGAGGCGCGGGCAGCGCTGCGCGAGTCGGCGCGCCGGCGCGTGGGGGCGTACGTGCGCCGGCACGGCGACGAGCTCCTGCGCACGATCCAGCCCGAGGCGCGCTTCGAGGTCCCCCTCGCCGCGGCGCGCGTGCGCGGCCGCATCGACCTGCTGCTGCGGGCGGAGGAGAACGGGAACGGCGCGCGGGTCGAACTCGTGGACTTCAAGACGACGTCGAACCGCCCGCCCGAGGAGATGCACGTCAACCAGCTCCGCCTCTACGCCGTCGCGGCGGAGGCGATGGGGCTCGAGCCCGTGCGCCTCGCGATCCACGACTTGGACGCCGACGGCGGCGCGCGCCAGCCCGTTCCCCAGGACGACGCGGCGCGCGAAGCGTTCCGGGAGCGGTTGGAGGCGTGGGCGGAGGGGATCCGCAGCGGGCGTGAGCTGCCCCCCGAAACCTGATCCAGTTATTATGGAACTCCTTCGAAATGGGAGGAGTCATGAGGAAAAGCCGGTTTACGGAGGAGCAGATCATCGGCATCCTGGCCGAATCGGACGCGGGTGCCAAGACGAGCGAACTGTGCAGGAGGCACGGCATCAGTGAGAACACGTTCTGCCGCTGGCGGAAGAAGTACGGCGGCATGAACGTCTCCGAGGCGCGGCGTCTCAGGCAACTGGAGGAGGAGAACCGCCGGCTGAAGCGCCTGGTGGCGGAGCAGGCGCTGAACCTCCAGGTCCTGAAGGACCTCTTGGGAAACAGGTTGTGACGGCCCCAAGAGCGGCGGCGAGTCGTCGAACGGGGCCGAACCGCATAGGGTCTGTCCGAGCGTCGGGCGATCCGGTTCGTCGGCTTTGCGCGCTCGACGATGGGCTACAGGGGCATGAGAGAGCCGCAAGAAGAGCTTCGGGCTCGAATCAAGGAGCTGGCGGCCGAGCGGCCTCGCTGGGGTTACCGCCGGATCCACCTCCTGCTTCGGCGTGAGGGCTGGGCTGTGAATCGAAAGCGCGTCGAGCGTGGGCCGCCCGACATCCTGATCACCGACAACGGCAGTGAGTTCACGAGCCGCGCCTTCGATGCCCGGGCGTATGCCCGGGGAGTGAGGATCCGCTACATTCAACCCGGCAAGCCCGTGCAGAACTGCTATATCGAGAGCTTCAACAGGACGTTTCGAGACGAGTGCCTCAACCTGCACTGGTTCGTCTCCCTTGCCGATGCCAGGCGTACCATTGAAGCCTGGAGGGTCGACTACAACCGGGTTCGGCCGCACAGCTCGCTCGGGTATCTCACCCCCGAGGAGTTCGTAGACGTTCAATCCCTCGGCGGGCAGGTCCTCGCCAACACCGTCAACCCGGTAGTCCCACAATAGCTGGACCAATCATCGGGGGCAGCTCAT
>CALBZE010000002.1 GCA_937889645.1 uncultured bacterium | reverse complement strand
GTGAGCTCTTCACCCTCGCCGTCCTGGCGACGGCGTTCGGGATCGCCGTCGGCGCCGCCGCCCTCTTCGGCGTCTCCTTCGCCCTCGGCGCCTTCTTCGCCGGCGTCGTCGTCAGCGAATCCGACTTCAGCCACGACGCCGCCACGAACGCGCTCCCGCTCCAGGACGCCTTCGCCGTCCTCTTCTTCGTCTCCGTCGGGATGCTCTTCGACCCGGCGATCCTCCTCGAGCACCCCCTCGAGGTCCTCGCCGTCGTCCTCATCATCCTGGTCGGCAAGTCGATCGCCGCCGCCGCAATCGTCCTCGCCTTCCGCTACCCGCTCCACACGGCGCTCACCATCTCGGCGAGCCTCGCGCAGATCGGTGAGTTCTCCTTCATCCTCGCCACGCTCGGCGTCTCGCTCGGACTCCTCCCCAGCGACGTCCAGAGCCTCGTCGTCGCCGGAGCGCTGCTCTCGATCACGCTGAACCCGGCCGTCTTCGCGACGGTCGGCCCCGTCGAGCACTGGCTGCGCCGCCCCCGCGGCGAGAAGCGCTCCTGGGCCGACCGCCTCGAGCGCCCGGCCGGCGAGATCGCCGAGCTCCCGACCTGCGTCGACGAGCGACGCCTCCGCGGCCACGCCATCGTCATCGGCAGCGGCCGCGTCGGCGGCCCCGTCGGCGACGAGCTCGGCCGCCACGACATCCCCTACATCGTCGTCGAACAGAACCGCGAGCGCGTCGAGGAGCTCCGCAAGCGCGGACTCCCCGTCATCTACGGCGATGCGACCCGCCCCGACATCCTCGGGGCCGCCCACTTCGAGACCGCCCGGCTCATCATCGTCGCCACCCCCGACGCCTTCCAGGCCCGGGCGATCCTCGAGATCGTCAAGCGCGTCAACCCCGACGCCGAGGTCCTCGTCCGCACGCACAGCGACGAGGAGCGCAAGTTCCTCGAGTCGCACGGCGCCCACGTCGCCCTCGTCGCCGAGCGCGAGCTCGCCGTCAGCCTCACCCGCCTCGCGCTCCGCTCCTTCGGCGTCAAGCACGACATGGCGCAGGTCGCCGCCCGCACGATCTAGGGGGCGCACACGCGCCAGCCGGCGTGAGCACCGCGGGTACCCCGGGGCGCCCGCGCAACGCGCCCGGCGCCCGGGCAGGACACGGGGATCCCGCCCGGGCCGATACCGCCGCATCGCGCTCATAATCTCGGGATCGTCGGAGCAGTATCAGACCGGTCGCGGGAGAGGGGAATCTGGTGGGACGAGCACCTGCGCAGTCTCGGTGAAGGGGCAAGGCCGCTGCGGCAGCGTACCGACCGCACTTCAACTCACTCCGCCGCAGCGCGGATGCGACCGCCGAGGATCACGTAGCTCGTTGCATGATCAGGCGAGAACCTTGGAATCCCCAGTCCCCGACGCCCCACCGGCCACGGCCATCGTTGCATCGCCGGAATCTGCGCCATCGAGGTCCTGGAATATGGCAAACACGTCCGGATCGAAGAGGTTGGCCGAGACAATTTCGGCCGTCGGGATCACGAGCTGGAACTCATCCGCGATCGTGAGGAGGTAGGCGCTGTCTTCGTCGATCATGCGCTGATAGGCACGGGCGTAATCCCGCGTTATGACCAGATCCTTGGTCTCATCATCACGATACCCGCTCAACACCGGCAAGAGCTGGATGTATCTGCGCTCGTAGGCCGGATCGAAATTGCTGGTCACGAACCCGATGTAGACCTTGCCGGTTCGCAGCGTGAGGGAAACCTGCTTCGTCTCCTTCAACGAGCGATTCAGAAGTCGTTCCAGGTAGTCGCCCCACTGCTCGACAGCTTTCCCCTGCTCGGTGTCACGGTCGCTGACGGACCGGTTCAGCGGCATCCACGTCAACGCGGCGAGAGCGAACGCCAGCAGAGAGGTCCCCGTGTACCCGAACGGCACGAGCTGGCGCCACCAGTCGTAGAGACCGGGTTTCCAGAGGATGACAATGCGGGTAACAACGAATGCCACCCCAAGGAAAACCGCCCCGGCGATCGCCGCGTGGAAGATCAGGCGCTCGCCGGAGTAGCGCCTCGCATCGAAGCGAGTGTGATTCCAGTGGGAAATGAATACGTACCCCCCAGTAGGGGAAGGAGAAGTACGTTGAACGGCATGGCGGTCCGTTCAGGCACGGATCATTTCTTTACGATCGCCTTCTCCCGCGCTCGCTCCCGCGCCTGTCTCGCCGCGTCCAGCCTTGCCGTCTTGCGGATCTCGGCGCGCCCCACCTCGCTCTTGAAGATCTCCGCGGGGGCAACCTGGAGCACTCCGGACCTCGAGAGGACTACATTCGGCCGCTTCTGACGCGTTTCCATGATGCCTCCGCTGGGTAAGTTCACCGCGTCGTGCAATGGATACACCACCGATGTGATGAAGGTCGTGCCCAACGTCCGTAGCGAGCCATTGCCCCCCATCCATGGCGAGCATTCCGTGTGCAGCGCGCTCGAGTATGTGACCGGCGCACGTTCGACGCAAGGTCGCAACCCGGACGCCCCGCCACCCCATAGACCCAAGGGACGCCGCCATCTCGCCGGCGATCAGCACGGAACGGCGCCAGCCACCCGCGGAGGATGCCACGGCGCTGTACAACGTACCGCTCATCGAGCCCTCCCGGCCATGGCGCAACGGGAC
>CALBZE010000001.1 GCA_937889645.1 uncultured bacterium | reverse complement strand
TGCTGCTCACCGGAGCGATGATCGACGCGGACGAGGCGTATCGAATCGGGCTGGTGAACCGGGTCGTGGATCGGGAAATGTTGCGCGACGAAGCGGAGCGCCTCGCCCGCTCGATCCTTGCCAACTCCCCGGCCGCGGTGCGGCTCACCTGGGAGGCGATGCACCGGGGGCTGAGCATGTCGCTGGAGGAGTCCGCCCTCCTGGGTGCCGACCTGTTCGGCCAGGTCGCCGCGACCGAAGATTTCCGGGAGCGAACCCGGGCCTTCCTCCAATTGTCCGACCCGGCCCAACGCGGAACAACCGCCTCGACCCCATCGTAACACGTTGTCAGATTGGGGTTTCAGCCCTATTTCCGGGCATCCTCCCCATTCCGATTCACGGATCCCATCGAAAAGGTTCGACGCCCGGCTCGCGTGATGGGGCGCGGCCGGGCTCGCGAAGGAGCGAAGTCCGCTGGAGCACGTTACCGCGTTCGTCGGATCGGGGCGGCGCCCGAGGCGGCCTCCGGCGTTCGTTGCGTTGGCCGCGGCGGTCGGCGCGCTGCTTCCGTTCTCGCATTCGGCGCAGGCGCAAACATCGGGGTACGCGGTGTCGTCGCACGGGGTCGAGGCGCGGGTGACGCCGCCGGTGGCGATCGAGGGGCTGGACGCGCGGCCGATGGTGCCGCTGGAGTTCAGCCGAGCGTGGCTGTCGAAGGCGGAGCGGGTGCGTCGGATCCGCGCGGAGCTGCGGGCGCAGGGGAAGTTGGACGGCGTGGATCCTACGGAACTGGCGGTCCAGGGCGCCGCGCTGTCCGGGACGCTCCGCGTGCCCGTGATCCCGGTGCGCTACGCGGACGTCTCGCCGCCGTACGGGGTCGAGGTGCTCGCCGAGCGACTGTTCGGCCCGTCGCGGGGCGATACGGTCAGCTTCGCTGACTACTGGCGGGAGGTTTCGGGCGGGCTGCTCGCAGTGGAGGGGGAGGTCGCGCCGTGGGTGAAGCTGAAGCGCCCGGCGCGACACTACCTGCCCGCGGAGCGCTACTCTTGGGCGAGTTTCGGGCGGGTGGTCGATTTCCGGGTCGAAGCGATCCGAGCGGCGGACGAGTGGATCGACTTCGGCCGTTTCGACAACGACGGACCGGACGGGATCCCGAACTCGGGGGACGACGACGGCTTCGTCGACTTCGTCGCACTGGTCTACGCGACGGATTGCCGCGGCGATTGGCGGAACGGCGCGATCTGGCCGCACCGCGGCGCGATGGAGCCGATCGAGACGAACGACCCCGCGGCGGGCGGCGGGCGGATCAAGGTCGCCGATTACGTGATCCTGCCGGCCACGGAGACCGGGACGTGCGACCCGCTGCACATCGGTGTGCTCGCGCACGAGACGGGGCACGCGCTGGGGCTGCCGGACCTCTACGACTACGACGGCAGCTCACAGGGGATCGGCGCGTGGGGCCTCATGGGCACGGGGAGCCACAACGAGCGCCACTCGCCCGCGCACCTGAGCGCGTGGTCGAAGGAGCAGCTTGGGTGGGTGCGCGTGCAGTGGCTGAAGGAGCCGAGCGACTCGCTCGAGATCCGGCCGGTCCAGGAGAGCCGCACGGTCTACCGCTACGACATTCCGGGCGCGTCGAACCGCTACCTCCTCTTCGAGAATCGCCAGCAACAGGGCTCGGACCGCGGCCTTCCCGGGTCCGGGCTGCTGGTCTGGGAGGTCGACGAGGACCGGGGCGAGATGGGCGCGTGGAACAGCGACGAAGACCATCCTGCAGTCGGCCTCGTGGAGGCGGACGGCCGCCGCGACCTGCGACGCGGGCGTCCCGCGGGTCCCGGCGACCCCTTCCCCGGCTTCACGCGCACGGACCTCTTCGAACTCGCCGGCGACCACCCGTTGCGGCTGTCGGAGATCCGTGAACAGGACGGCGTGATCACCGCCCGCCTCGAGCTCGGCTTCACGGGCCCGGCGCTCGTCGCCACGCCGGGCGAGGTGCGCCTCGCCGCGGCGCCGGGAGACGGCCGCACCTCGGCTCTGGTGTCGGTGCGGCGCGTCGGCGGCGGGATTGGCCGCTGGAGCGCCAATGCGACGGCGCCGTGGCTCGAGGCCCGTTCTGTGGGCGACATGCTGGCACTGACCGCCGACCCGACCGGACTCGCGCCGGGCGTCCACGCGGACACGGTCACGCTCGTCCTCGACCGCGTGGCGGACGCGCCGGCCGGGCGCGTCGTCGTCGAGTTCCAGGTCGCGACGCCGGGGACGCCGGATGTGGTCGCGGCAGGGCTGCCGTGGGGGTGGGGCGTCGCCGTGAGGTCGGGGCGGATCTTCCAGGCGAGCTACGGCTGGGACCCGCTCACGCTGCGTCCCCGGCCGCGTATCCTGCACCTGCCGGACGACGACCGCCACCTCGAGACGCTGGCGCGGATCCCCGCCGAGGCGCTCTACGCTCCGACGCCGGCGCCCGGCGGCGGCGTATACGTCGTCGCGCGGGCGCTGGGGCGCAACTACCTGTACGTCGTGCGGCCGGATGGCCGGGCGGAGGTCGTCGCGTCCGTGCCGGGCCAGGCGCCGGTCTACGGCGCGGCGGCGCTCCGCGACGGGAGCGTCCTCGTCGCCGACTGGAGCGGCAGGATCCAGCGTGTAACGCCGGACGGCGAGGTGCTGCCCTGGACGGCGGTGAATGCGGGAATCTACCAGATCGCCGTCGACAGCGCGGCCACGGTCTACGCCGCGGCGTATTCCGGCGATGTGCTGCGGATCAACGGGGATGGCTCCGTGGACGTGATCGAGACCGGCTTCGGCAGGGGCCGGCTCGTCGCGGTCGCCGCGGCGCCGTCCGGCACTGTCTACGCCGCCGAGCGGGGCGGCGCGGGGCGCGTGCTGCAGATCGAGCCGGGTCGACCGCCCGAGGTGATCGCGCATATCGACGGCGCCGAGTTCTACGGCCTCACCGTCGACGGCTCGTTCCTCTACGCGCTCGATCTGCGAGGGCGCCGACTCCTGCGCTTCCCGCTGACCACGGGCGCGCCCGCGGCGGACGTGGCGGCAGGCGACTCGTCGCCCGACGGCGCTACGCCTCCGCCGCCTCCGCCTCCGATCGGAGCGCCTCCGATCGAACCGCCGCCGACCGAGCCGCCTCCGCCGTCGGAGCCGCCCCCGCTGCCCTGACGGCCCCGCCCGCATTCGTGCCCGCGCCCACGCCCTCGCGTTCGCCCGCGGCCGCCTCCCCACGCGCGGTCGCGGCGTCGAGCCCGCCCGCGCCCGCCTCCAACCTCTCCACCACCGCCCACGCGAGGAGCGGGATCATGATCTCGTGGTGCCCGGTGATCTGGTAGCCGACGCCGCCGCCGGTGCGTGTCGGCCGCTCGACCACGTTCACGCGCGGACGGTAGTGGCGCAGCATGTCGAAGTCGACGGCGGTGAAGCCGCGAGGGGCGCCGTCGTTTACGTTGCGACAGATCGTCAGCGCCTTGAGAAAGACCTCGGGCATGACGACGGCGGAACCGATGTTGAGCACGACGCCGCCCTCCAGCCGCGCGAGGTGCGCGGACAGGCGCCGGAAATCGGTGTAGCTCGTCTGGCCGATCGCGGCGCCGTCCGCCGCCGGGTGCTGATGGATGATCTCGGCGCCGATCGCGGCGTGGACGGTGAAGTGGATCCCGGCGCGGCGCGCGGCCAGGAGGAGCGACAGCTCGGGGTGCCTCAGGTCGGTCCGCGCCTCGAGCGCGCGGGCGAGGGATTCGCCGAGGCCCCAGCCGTGGCGGGCGCCTGCGCGAATCGCCTCGTTCATCTCGCGGCCGGTCTCCTCGGCCATGCCGAAGCTGCCGTCGGCAAGCCCCGCCTCGACATCCTCGCTCGTCCCACCCCAGCGCGCCATCTCGTAGTCGTGGATGACCGCCGAGCCGTTCGAGGCGAGGTGCGTGATCACGCCGCGCTCGACGAGGTCGATCAGGACCGGGCCGAGCCCCGTCTTGACGACGTGCCCGCCCAGCATGCACACGACCGCGTTCCCGGCGCGCGCGGCGTCGACCATCGCGTCCACGACGGCGCGGAAGCTCCGGGCCTGCAAAATGTCGGGTAGCGAGTCCAGGAACGCCGCAAAGCTGCGGTCGGCGCCGGGCGGCCGCGCGAATTCCTCCGCCCGGACTTTGTTCGGCCGCTCCGTCACCGGGACGGTGCGGACGCGCGTGATGTCGATCCCGCCGTCGGATGCGCTCACGAACCGGATTTCCTCGCCGTCGCCCCCTGCAGAGGCTCGCCCGGCGTGTACGAAGACAGGTGCAGGCTCAGGTTCCCGATCACCGGAACCTTCGACTTCATCATGACGAGGAGCCGCTGGTCGTCGTCGGTGAAGTACACCTCCGCCTCGCCCCCCTCGCCGAAGAGCCCGTCCGTCTTGATGATCGGCCGTACGACGATCGTCTGGAAGGTGCCCGCCGGGACCGTGACCCTCTCCTTGCGCAGCACCTGCAGCGTGACGGGGTTGCCGTCAGCCTTGTAGTACCGCTCGAAAGTGTACGTCTTGCCGACCTCGAGCGGCAGCGTGCGCACGAAGTAGAGGAACGAGACGTCGTCGAGCGGCTCGTCGGTCGCCAGCTCGCCTTCGTCCTCGCGGTCGAGCCGGACGTAGCGCCGTTCCTCGGGGAAGAAGTCGAAGATCCGGTGCCGCTTGAATCTGACCTCCTTCTGGTCCTGCTCGAAGCGCCGCGCGACGAGGCGCGAGACATCGAGCCAGGATTCGAGCCGGTCGTCGACTTCGGCGAAGAGGACCTTCCCCTCCAGGTCGAAGCGAAGGTGATACGTCGGGTAACCGTGGATCGTGTCCACGCCGACGACCTCCATCGAGCCCTCGCCCACGGTGCCGAACACCCCGAGCTTGACCTTGTACCCGAGGCGCTCGCCCGGTCCGAACGGCACGGCCGCGATGGGCGGATCGGGAGATTCGGCCGCGACCGGGACACCGGCCACCGACTGGGCCGCGGAAGGCGTCGTCGCCAAGAGATGGATCGCGAACGCGATCCCGGCGGTTCTGACGAAGAAATTCAACGTACTGCTCTACTCCAAGGACTGCTCTGATTCGGCCGCGACGTCCGGCGCGGCAGCCGCGTCGGGGTCGGCCTTCCGGGCGGACGCGCTCCGGCCCGACCCACCGCGCCGCCCACCCCGGCGCCCACGGCGACGCGACCCGCCCGCGCGCGAGCCGGCCCGTGCCGCGCTACCGGTTTCGGCGCCGTTGATCTCGGCGCCACCAGTTCCGGCGCCGACCGTATCCCCGCCGACGACGTCGCCACCGGCACCCCCGTCGCCCGTGGCTACCGCACCCGCGGCTTCGGCACGTCCGGCCTCGACGTCTCCGGATTCCACCGATTCCGCCCCCGGCGACGCTTCGCCGTCATCGGGCGCGGCTGGGGACGCGCCCCCGCCCCGGCGCGAGCGCCCGCCGCCGGAGCGACGACCCCGCGACCTTCGTACCTGCGACCCGCCGCCCGTGTCTCCGCCGGCCGCCTTCTCGGCCCCGTCCGCGGTTTCGGCTCCGGCGGCCGCGCTCGCCGGCGTCTCGGCCGCGATGGCGTCCGGTGCCGGCGTGTTGGCCGCCGCCTGCTCCGTCGCGGCCGCCGGCGGCGTCTCGACCGACGCGCCGACGACGTCGACGGCGGCGCCCGTCGCGGCTTCGACCTCGCGCGGCTCACGCTTGCGCCCGCGCCCGCCGCGCGTCCGGCCCGTGCTGCGCTTCCGCTCGCCCTCGGCGGCCGTGCGCTCGCCCCGCCCCGACGAAGCGGCGCCCGTGCGACGGTCGCGGCCCGCGGCGCCGCGCGGGCTCCCGGCGCCGCGCCGACCTACGGGGCGTTCGACGACGGACTCGGCGGCGCGAACCTCGACGGCCGTCGCGTCGATCGGCGCCGCTGCCGTGTCGCCGGCCGGCACCTGTCCGTTCCTGCCGACTCGTCGCACGAACCGGAGCACGTCCCGGCTCGCATCGAGCGCCCGGAACCGCGTCGGACGAGTGCGGCGGTCGTACCGCACGGTGACCAGCGCCTCCTCGACCCGTCGCGCGAACGGGACTACCGCGCGCAGCAGCGCCGCGTTCGCCGCCCACCCTTCCCAGCCGCCCAGCAGCGCGCCGCTCCGCGTTTCGAGCGCCTTCTTGACCGTGAACACGCGGTATGCCCGGAACCCGGAGATCGGGTCGGACACCCCTTCGGGCCACTTCATGCGGCGTAGCAGGAACCCGAGCAGCCGCCACGTCCAACGTACGGAGCGCGGCGCACGGTCCAGCCCCGGCCGCATGTTGCTCGTCACAATGTCCGCGCCGCCCTCGATCCGCTTCACCAGCGAAGGGATCTCCGCCGGCTCGTCGGTGAAGTCGGCCTGGAGCGTGACGATGACGTCGCGCTTCGGGTACGTCGACCGGCGCACCGCCTCGCGCAGCAGCATCTCGAGCGAGACCGCGTACCCCCGCCGCTGCGGGTTGCGAAAGACGGTGAGCGGCAGGATCCGCGTGTACGGCTCCAGGACCTCATGCGTCGCGTCCGTGGACGCATCGTCGGCGACGAGGATCTGATAGTCGCGGTGGAAGTCCGCCATGACCGTGCGGATCTTCCACAGCATCACCCCGATCGTCTGCTCCTCGTCGTGGGTCGGAATGCAGATGTAAATCAAGGTCGCTCGGGCCTTTCCGATCTCATTCCCATGGCCGCCCGCCGGACGCTCCGGGCCCCGCGGTTATACCGGATGCCCGGTCCGGCGGTTCCTCGTGCGGCCGCGTCTTCCACCGCCGATGATGCCAGAAATACTGCTCCGGCGCCGCGCGGATCGCCGCCTCGAGACGCGCCGTGTACGCGGCGGTCAGGCGGTACGTCACCTCCTCGGCGTCGCCGTCGCGCTCGACCTCGACCGGGTCCAGCCGGACGTGGTAGCCGCCCGCGGGCGTGCGTAGCGCGGTCCCCAAAAAAAGCGGAGCCCCGGTGCGGAGCGCAAGCACGGCCGGGCCCCGGTGCGTCGAGGCGAGCCGTCCGAAGAAGGGGACGAAAACCCCCGCCCGTCGCGCGTCCTGATCGGCCACGAGGGCGACGACGCGACCGGCCCGCAACGAGCGCAGCCCTTCCTTCGTCGCGCGGCCGCGCTCGATGATGCGCATCCCGAGCCGCTCGCGCGCGGCCACGATCTCCCGGTCGAAGAGCGGGTTCGACTGCCGCTGCGCCACGCCGTCGATCGGGATCCCGCGGGCGGCCAGCGCCGCGCCGCCGATCTCCCAGTTCCCGAGGTGCCCCGTCACGAGCACGAGCCCGCGGCCCAACGCCAGCGCGGCGCGGAACTCCTCCAGCCCTTCGACCTCCGTGCGGGCGACGACGTGCTCGCGGCTCAGCGACGACAGGCGGATCATCGCCGCGCCCTCGCGCCCGAGGTGCGCGTACGCCGCGGCGGCCGTCCTGCGCACCCACGCCTCGTCCCGCTCGGGAAACGCGAGGCGCAGGTGGTCTTCGACGAGCCGTCGCCGGATCCCGAACGGGCGGTACGCGAGACGGCCGACGGCGCCGAGGAGGCGCTCGGACGCGGCGTCGCCCAGGAGCCGGGCCGCGCCCGCCGCGCCACGGAACGCCAGGTATTCCAGCCGATGTCTGAGCGTGGGCACCGGCCCGCTCATCGACCCCCGACAAGCTCCCTGTAGACTTCGATCGTGCGTTCGACGGTTCGATCGATCGCGTAATCCTCGAGGCGCCGGCGCTGCGCGGCGACGACGGCCTCGCGGAGCGCGGGGTCGTCGCGCAGGCGTCGCACCGCCTCCGCGAGCGCCGCGGCGTCTCCCGGTCCGTAGAGACACGGGCCGGCGGCCTCGTGGACCGGGACCAGGATCTCGCGCGCGCCGGCCGCGTCCGCGCCGACGACCGGCACGCCGGCCGCCATCGCGTCCAGCACGCTGGTGCCGAGCGGCTCGTCGGGCGAGGTGAACGCGAAGACGTCGAACTCGCGGAGCGCGCGCCTCGCGTCGGGGATCTCGCCGGTCAGGTGCACCCGCCCGGCGACACCGTGCTTCTCGATCTCCGCCTCGATCGCCGCCCGCTGCGGCCCCTCGCCGATCACGACCCAATGCGTGTCGGGGAGGTGCGCGGCCGCGGCCGGGATCACCGTCTGACCCTTGTACCGGTGCAGGTGGCCGATGTTGCCGACGACGAAGGCGTCGGCGGGGATGCCGAGGCGCGCGCGGAGCGGCGGGTCGAGCGGCGGCCGTCCCGCCACCTCGGCGGCATCGATCCCGGACCAGACCTCGCGGATCCGGTGCGGATCGACTTCGCTCCGGACCAGCGCGTCGCGGACGGTCGCGGAGATCGCGATGACGCGGTCGGCCAGGTTCCACTTCCCGGGCGAGGTCGCGAAGTGGACGCGCCGCGCGGCGACGATCGGGACGCGCCGGAGCCGCGCGGGCAGGATCGCGACCTGGAGCGCGTGCGCGTCGTGCGTGTGGACGACGTCGTATCCGCCGAGCGCGCGGGCGATGGCGATCGCCGCCCTCGGGTCCGCTCCGCCGCGCCAAGCAATGCCTCGGACGGGCAGCCCTTCGGCCGCGAGCCGCTCCTCGAGTGGACTCCCGGCGGGGCAGAGGCAGAGCTGGCGCACGCCGCGCGCGGCCAGGCCGCGCATGAGGAGCCGGACCTGGTTCTGCCCGCCCGCCCAGACGCGGCCGGCGTCGAGGTGCAGGACCGAGAGTGGCGCGGCACTCACCACGACGCCTCCGTCCGGGCGACCGCGGCCACGACCTCCCCGCCCGGGCCGCGCCGCCGCCCTGCGACCTCTTCCAGGATCGTCCACACCTCGGCGGCCGCGCGGTCCCAGTTGTAGTACGTCTCGACGGCCCGACGGCCGGCGGCGCCCATCGCACGCCGGAGCGACTCATCGTCGAGCAGCCTGGCGAGCGCGCCCGCGGTCGCCGCCGCATCGCGGGGCCGCACGAGGAACGCCGTCTCGCCGGCGCGCACCGCGTCGGCCACGCCGCCCGAGTCCCCGGCTACAACCGGGAGTCCCGCGGCCGCCGCCTCGCAGAAGACGATCCCGAACCCCTCGACCTCGTCGTCGTCCGGCTCCTCGCGGACCGGGAGGACGAAGACATCGGCGGCGGCGTAGAGCGCGGGGAGGTCCGCGTCATCGACCGCACCGAGGAAGCGGACCCGATCCGCGACGCCGAGCTCGGCCGCGAGCCGTTCGAGGCGCGCCCGCTCGGGTCCGTCCCCGGCGACGACGTAAGCCAGGTCGGGGCGCTCGGGCGCGAGCCTGGCCAGCGCTTCGAGCGCCGTGTCGACGCCCTTGCGCGCCATGAGACGGGAGACGGAAAGCACGACCCGTCGCCCGTCGAGCCCGAGGCGACGGCGCCACTCCGCGGCTCCAGGGGCATCCGGCCGGAATCGCGCCGGGTCGGTCCCCGGGTGGACGACCCGGACCCGTCCGGCGGGCTCGACGCCGAGGGTGCGGAGCAGCCGCTCGGCCCGCTCCGCGGTCGGCCGCGAATTCGCTATGACCGCGGCCGCGCCGCCGAGCACCCACCGCCCGGTCGCACGGCCGCGCCGGCCCCGCGCCTTCCGCTCCTCCTTCATCAGGTCCTTGCCGTGCACGTAGACGATGTACGGTACGCCCGTGCGCCCGTGCTGCCACGCCGCCACGTACCCTGTGGGGCGGATGTTCCCGACCTGGAGGACGTCGACGTCGCCGGCGGCGAGCCGGCGGCCGGTCCAGCGCGTCCAGCGCACCACGCTGTCCAGGCGCTTGGCATCGCGCATCGTGAAGGGGAAACGGTGGAGGGGGTACGAAGCGGCGGGCGTGGAGCCCGACCCCGCCGCCCGCACCGTCGCCACTTCGACGCCGCCCACCGGGAATCGCGCGCACAGCTCGCCGTAGAGGCGGGCGATCCCGCCATGGTCCGGCGGGAAGTCCTGCGTCAGGAAGAGCGTCCTCACCTCCCGAACCAGTACAACTTGGCGAACAGCGCCAGGAAGCCGACGATCACGCCGAGCGCGAACTCGTACTCGCGGTGGGAGAAATAGCGGCGCAGCATGAACTCCGTCGCGTGCGGCTCCATCGGCCGGTAGGGGCGCAGCCGCGGGATGAAGAGCGGGACCGCCGCGGCGTACGTGCGGAACCGGTCGCCGAACAGCTCCTCCAGGCGCCGTTCCTCCGCGCGCATGGTCCGGCCGTAGACGATGACGAAGAAGAGCAGGAACACGGCGACGAAGCCCCACGACCCGCCGGCGATCGTCGCGCCGAGTCCGACCAGGAACGTCCCCAGGTAGAGCGGGTTGCGCGTGTGGGCGTACGGGCCGCCGGTCGTGAGGACGTTGTTCTTCCGGATCGTGCCGGACGCCCAGGCACGGAGCAGGACGCCGAGCACGGCGAGCACGATCCCGACCCTGAGCAGCGGCACCGTCGGCCGCGCGGCGACCAGGAAGATCGGAACGATGAGCCACGGCGCCCGGAGCCGGATCCAGTGCCACGGTATCTTCTTGCTCGTCCTGCGTTCGACCGCTTCGGTCGGCGATTCGGGCTTGGTCGCCACGTCATGGACCTCGGGGCGCGAAGCCGTCCGCCCCTCTCTCGCCGCCGTCGAAACCGGGGTCACTGGCGATGCCTCCTTGTCTCGTCGATTCGTGCCGCGCGCCTCATCGCGTCGGCGTATAGATCGACCGTCGCGCGCGCGGCGCGGTCGCGTGTGAAGTACGTTTCGAGGCGACGCCGCCCCCGCCACCCCATCTCCTCGGCGCCCGCCGGGTCGCTTAGCACGCGATCCAGCGCATCGGCCAGCGCGTCGGCGTCGCCGGGCGGGACGAGCACGCCCGCGTCCTCATCCAGCAGCTCCGGCAGCGACCCGACCGCCGACGCCACGACGGGGCGCGCGAGCGCCATCGCCTCCAACGCGACGCGGCTCACTGCCTCCGACCCCGTCGAAGGCACGACGACCGCGTCCAGCGCCTCGAGGAGCGGCCGAACGTCGGGGAGCCGGTCCAGGAAATGGACCCGGTCCGCGATGCCGTGCGCCGCGGCCCGCTCCGCCAAGCCCGCGCGCGGCACGTCCCACTCCTCGCCCGCGATCACGAAGTGCATGTCCGGGCGCCGCGCCGCAAGTCGGGCCGCCGCGTCGATGAACACGGCATGACCCTTCACCGCCGTGAGTCGCCCGACGACGCCGACGAGCGCCCGCGGTGCCGCACCCGGGGCGGCGGGCCGCGCATCCGCACTGGCGCTAGCCGCACTCGGACCGGCGCTCGCCACACCCTGACCGGCGTCCGCCGCGCCCGGCATCGCCGCTCCACCGCCCGCCGCCGATGCCCCGAGTCGCGCCCGCAGCGCCGCCGCCTCCGCCCGCGTCGAGCCGGGGACGAACTCGTCCAGGATCACGCCCGGATAGACGACGCGAACCCGGTCGCGGCCGACGCCGAGCGCCGCGAACTCCGCGCACATGAAGTTCGCCGCCGCGCCGATCGCGTGCGCGCCCCGCCGGTGGAGCAACCGGTTCAGCCAGTGGCTCTTGGGTGCTCGAATATCGCTCCGCGTGCGTACGACGGCCAGAGGCCGGCCCACGCCCCGCGCGGCGATCGCAGCGGCGAGGAACCCCTCGGCGCGGTGCGCGTCGAAGACCTCGATCCCCTCGCGTCGCGCCAGCTCGACGAGCGCCCGGACGCCGCGCAGCAGACGGCCCGGACCCGCCCGCTCGAGGTGCAGGTCCACGACGCGGAGCCCGCGGGCCGCGGCCTGCTTGCCCGGCGGCGAGTCGGCGCGCGCCGCGAACCAGACGTCGTGACCCTGCGCCACCAGCTCCTCCGCCAGCCCGACCGCGTGCCACGCGTTGGCGTTGAACCAGCGCACGTCGCAGAGAATCAGGATCTTCATCGCCCAGAATAGCCCGCCAGGGTGCTCAGGTCGCCTATCGGCGCGCCGCCCGCGCGAGCGCGGCCTCGATCGCCTCCAGCACCTGCTCGACGGACACCGCCTCGAGCGGCCGCTCGCCGCCTCGGGGCGCCTCGACCACGACCTGCGCCGGCGCCTCCGGGTTGGTCCACGCCGCACCCTGGCCGGGGCGGAAGATCGTGACCGTCGGCGTCCCCACCGCCGCTGCGATGTGCTTCGGCCCGTTGTCGTTCCCGACCCAGAGCGCGCACCGCTCGTAGATCGCGGCGAGCTGGCCGAGCGTGGTCCGGCCGTAGTCCCAAACCGCGGGCTCGCGCATCGTCTCCGCGACCGTCCGCGCCACGTGCTCCTCGCCCGGCCCACTCGTGATGAGGAGCCGGCCCCCGAATCGGCGGGACAGCGCGTCCCCCACCGCGGCGAAGCGATCGAGCGGCCAGCGCTTGTACGACCGCCGCGACACGGGCGAGAGCGCCGCCGCAGGCGCATCCACCGGCCACCCCAACCTCTCCCAGAGCGCAGCCGCGTGCTCGCGGTCCGCGGCAGACACCGGCAGCTCGAGCCGCAGCGATCCCACGGCCACGCCGAGCGGCCTCAGCAGCTCGACCTTGTGCGCCGCCGCGTACACGTGCTCGCCCGATTGCCGCAGCCGATGCGTGTATCCAATCCGATACCGCTTGTCCCACCCGATCCGCATCGGCGCTCGGGTGAGCCGCGCGAGGATCGCGCTGTGCGGCGTCGACTGGAAGTCGACGACGACGTCGTAGCGATCCGGGCCGAACGCCTCCCGCAGCAGCGCAGCCTCCGTCCGCCGCGGCGTATAGCGACGCACACGATCGAGCGACGGGTTCACTTCCAGGATCGGCGCGAACGCAGGCCGCGTGAGGAAGTCGATCTCCGCCGCCGGAATCGCTTCCCGGAGCGACCGGATCGCCGGCGTGCCCAGGAGCACGTCCCCGAGCCGGCCGAGCTGGATGAGCAGGATCCTCATCGGACGATCTCGAACCCTCACGCGCCAGCCGGCACCTGGACGCCGACGGCCTCAAGTCCCACGCACGCGGCCACGACCGCGGCGAAGCGATGCAGTTCAGGATTCGCAGCCCCGGTAGGCCGCGTGTTCGGTCGCCGACCGGCCTCGATCACGACCACACCTCCGCCGTGCTGGCGAGCAGGTTCGCGAGCGCCGCCCACGCGGCGTCGACCGGGATGCCCGCGACGGCGTCCGTCTCCGAGACGACGACGCGGTGCTCCGCGCCGAGCGGCCGCCACCCCGGCACCTGCTTCGGCGCGCAGAGCGCGACGACCGGCACGCCCAGCGCCTCGCAGACGTGGACCGGGCCGGTCATCGTCGACACGAACGCGGATACGCGGCGCAGGAAGCGCACGTAGTCTGGGAGCGGCCAATCGCCGGGGAGCACGGCCGCGGGCGCCGTCATGAGCCTGGCCACCTCGAGGGCACGCTCGCGCTCGCCCGCGCCGGCGCATGAGACGATGATGCGCGCGCCCGCCTCCGCCGCGCGGTCGCCGAGCGCGGCGAACCGGTCGAGCGGCCAGCGATAGCGCTCGCGCGTCAGGTTCGGGTTCAGCACGACGAGAGGGTCGTCCGGCCCGATCCCGTGGACGTCGAAGAAGCGCGCGGCGATCTCGGGGATCCCCTCGGGCACATCGAGGACGGGGCGGTCCGGCGCGGCGACGCCCAGCACGGCGCCGACGCCTGCATGCGTGCGGACCTGGTGCCCTTCCGCGTCTACGGGGAATAGGTAGTCGAACCAGCCGCGGGCGCGCGGATCGGCGAACGTCGCCGTGCGTCGCGCCCCGGACAGCCGCGCGACGAGCGTCGCCGTCGTCGAGAAAGCAGCGTTCAGGTCGAAGGCAAGGTCGAAGCGACGCGACCGCAGCGCGCGGAGCAGCGTCGGCCAGGTAGTCGGGCGCTTCCGGTCGAAGACCAGCACCTCGTCCACACCCGGCACCCACGAGGCGATGCGGACCGTCCTCGGCGAGACGAGGAGCGTGATCCGCGCGTCCGGAAAGCGCGCCCGCATCGCCACGATCGTCGGCGTCGAGACGAGCAGGTCGCCGAGCCGGTCGAGCCGCAGGAAGAGGATCGAGTCGACGGCGCCGGCGCCGGCCGGGTCCGCGAGCGCCGCCGGGTCGAGCGCCGCCCGCTTCCCCATAGCGGCCCGCAATGCCGCCATCGCCGCGCCCCGCACGGCGCGCCCGACCCGCTTCGGTCCCGCCCCCGACACCGCTATCGGCTCCCCGAGACGACGGGGCGGTCGCCCCCCTCGAATTGCATGTCGTACAACCGGCGGAACAGCCCGCCGCGATCGAGCAGCTCCTGATGCGTCCCGCGCTCGACGATGCGCCCCTGGTCCATGACCAGGATCAGGTCCGCACGCTGGACCGTCGACAGCCGATGCGCGATCAGGAACACCGTCCTCCCCGCGAAGAGCTGCTCGATCGCGCGCTGGACGAGTCGCTCGGACTCGGTGTCGAGCGCGCTCGTCGCCTCGTCGAAGATCAGGATCGCCGGGTCGCGCAGCATCGCCCGCGCGATCGCGATCCGCTGGCGCTGCCCGCCGCTGAGCCGCGTCCCGCGCTCGCCCAGGATCGTATCGTACCCGTCCGGGAGCTGCATGATGAACTCGTGTGCGTGCGCCGCACGGGCCGCTCGCTCGATCGCCTCCTGGGACGCGTCGGGGAGGCCGTAGGCGATGTTCGCGCGCACCGTGTCGTGGAACAGCACGGTCTCCTGCGTCACGATCCCGAGCCCCGAGCGCAGCGAGTGGAGCGAGAAGTCCCGCAGGTCGACGCCGTCGATCGTGATGCGGCCCACGGTCGGGTCGTAGAAGCGCGCGACGAGGTCCACGAACGTCGTCTTCCCCGCCCCGCTCGGCCCGACTAGAGCGACGACCTGCCCGGCGCCGATCTCGACGTCGATTCCGGCCAGCACCGGCCGGCCGGGCACGTACTCGAAGCCGACGCCCTCCAGCCGGATCGATTCCCGGACGCCCTCGAACGGGCGCGCGCCATCGCGGTCGTCGATCTCGATCGGCGTGTCCAGGAACTCGAACACGCGCTCCGCGCCGACCAGCCCCGGCTGCACGAGCGACGGGAAGCGAGAGAGCCACTTCGCCGGCTGGTAGAGTTTCATGCTGAGCCCCAGGAACGCAATGAAGCTCGCCGCGTCCATCGACTGCTCGACGAGGACCAGCCGGCTCCCGTACCAGAGGAGCAGCACCGTCCCGATCGCGCCCATCATCTCGGTGAGCGGGCTCATCAGCACGCGCAGCCGCTCCGTCCGGACGAACGACTTGAAGTAGTACTGGGTCAGTTGCCGGAACCGGGAGCGCTCGAACTCCTCCGCCGCGGACGCCTTGACGAGCCGGATCCCGCTCACCGTCTCCTGGATGTGCGACGACACCTGGCCCGCCAGGTCCAGCACCCGCCGGTCGCCGCGCTGCAGCCGTTTACGGATCCGCCCCCAGATGGCGAACATCCCCGGGAGCGCGACCAGCGCGACGACCGTCAGCTCGATCGAGATCCCGATCAGGATCGTGAGCGAGGCCACGATCTGCAGCACCGACGTCGCGAACTTGGCCAGGTTCTTCGTGACCAGCTGACGGAGCTGGTCGACGTCGTTCGTGAGCCGGGAGATCACCTGCCCGACGCGCGTCCGGCCGAAGAAGCGCAGGTCGAGGTCGAGCAGGTGGGAGTAGACTTCGTTGCGGAGGTCGCGCGTGACCGCCTGCTCGAGCCGCACGACCAGGTACTGCTGGAGGTAGTCGGCGACGTTCTTCAGGAAGAAGACGCCGAGGATGAAGAGGTTGATCGCCAGCAGCATCTCCTGGGGTCCGCCATCGGCCGGCACGAAGTACCCGAGCGTGTGATCCAGGACCCATTCGATGTGCTCGTCGTCCCCCGTCAGCTCGAGCGGCCCCTCGCCGAAGAGCGCCTTGGTGAACGGGATGAGCATGAGCAGGCTGAACGCGTCGAGCGCCGCGAACGCCGCAGTGGCGAGCGCGGCGGCAACGCCCAGCCCGATGTATGGCTTCAGGTAGCCGAGGATCCGACCGTAGTTCCGCATGGATGCAACTCGTAGTAGATCCTCTCGTACGCGTCGGCCTTGGCCGCCAGGCTGAAGCGGCGGACCGCGTCTTCGCGCGCGGCCTTACCCATGGAGCTGCGCAGCTCGGGATCACGGAGCAGCGTCGTGACGCGAGCGGCGAGCGTCCGGGCGTCCGGGAACGGCGCGAGGAGGCCCGTCACGCCTTCGCGAACGACCTCGGGTGAGCCGCCGCCGTCGAACGAGACGGTCGGTACGCCCATCGCGAGCGACTCGATCCGGCTCGTCCCGAGCGCCTCGTTCCAGCTCGTGTTCACCGTCAGGTCCATCGCTGCGATCAGGCGCGGCACGTCCGCGCGGTACCCCGCGAAGACGATCCGGTCCGCCACGCCCAGCCCACGCGCTTGCTCGATGTACGGCGCGGGGTCCCCGCTGCCGACCGAGAGGAACCACGCTTCGGGGACCTGGTGCAGCACCGCCGCGGCCATCTCGACGAAGAGGTCGTAGCGCTTGTACGCGGCCAGGTTCGCCACGATCCCGACCAGCGGTGCGCCGGCCGGGATGCCGAACTCCTCGCGCACGCCCGTCCCGTCCACGCGGTCCGGATCGAATCGCTCCAGATCCGCGCTCTGGTACACGACCTCGATCTTCCGGGGGTCGATCCGGCCGGTCCGCACCATCATCTCCTTCACGAACTCCGTGATGGCGATGATCCTCCGGACTCGCCGGCTCCGGAATTTGATCGAGTTGAAGATGTCCAGCGGGTACTGCATCCCGTGGGTGTGCAGCAGCGGCGGGCAGTCCCGCAGCCCGACCGTGGCCAGGTAGAGGTGGTCCAGCGAACGACCGCGGATCGCGTGCAGCGCGTCGTATTCCCCTTCGTTCACCAGACGACGCAGCGCGCGCAACGTATCGAGCCGCGGGCGCTTGGCGAGCGGCGGCAGCCGAACGAGGCGCGCCCCCGCTTCCTGCTCGAACCGCGCAAGGTCCAACGAGGGCGGGACCGGCTCCCTCGGCGCGGGCGCCGCGACCGTCACCGCATGGCCCCGACGCACCAGCTCGCCCACGAGCAGCAAGAGCTGGTTCGTCGACCCGCTCCCGAGCTGCGCGTGCTGGTTCAGGTACAACAGTCGCAACGGCGGACGGGTCCCGCCGTCCGCCGTTCGGCTCTCGCCTCCGCCCACCGCCGGCTCCTTTCCAACCATGTCAACTCCACGCCCGAGGCAAGAGCACGGACACCGGCAGGATCATCTCTTCCGGGCTCACGCCGCCGTGCAGGAACGAGCCCTTGTAGCGCGCCTGATACTCGCGCAGCTTCGTCGGATACACGAAGAAGTAGTCTTCCAATGCCAGCAGGTAATTCGTCGCCAGTCGCCCGGGCGGCAGGCGGAGGACTCGCTCGTCGTCCACCTCGAAGACCGCCTGCGGATCCTCCGCACGCAGGTCCTGCCCGAACTTGTATCTCAGATTCGTCGTCGCGTCCCGGCGTGCATACACCGTGAGCGGCCTCTCGCACAGGATCGCGCCGTGGTCCGTGGTCAGCACCACCGGCACGCGCCGCGCGTACGCTTCCCGCAGGACCCGCCGCGCCGCCGACTGCTCGAACCACTGCCGCGTCAACGCCCGCAGCGCGGCATCGTCACGGGCGACCTCCTGGAGCACCACCGACTCGCTCCGCCCGTGCGTGAGCAGGTCCACGAAATTGAAGACGACCGCCGTCACGCCGTAGCCACGGAGCGCGCCGCGCACGCGCCCGACCAGGTCGTCCGCGTCCGCGTCGGTGAACACCTTCTCGTAGTGCACCGGCACGTCGCGACCCGTCAGGCGACGCAGCTGCTCGCGCAGCAGCTCGTCCTCGAACGCGTTCCGGCTCCCCTCGTCGCTCGTCCACCACTCGGGCCGACGATGCGCGATCTCATCCGGGAAGCAGCCGCTGAAGAGCGCGTTCCTCGCGTACGGCGTCGCCGTCGGGAGGATGCTGCAGTACAGCTCCTCCTCCAGGTCGAAGTCGGCCGCCAGCAGCGGCCGGATCGCCCGCCACTGGTCCAGCCTCAAGCAGTCGATCACGACGAAGAGGACCGGGCCGTTGTCGAGCAACGGGACGAGTCGGCGCTCGACGAGGTCCGTCGACAACGGCGGCCGATCCTCCGTCCGGCCCTCGAGCGCCGCCCAGCCCCCGTACTCACGGCGCACGTACGCGCCGAACTGACGCCGCAGGTCCGCGAGCAGCGCCTGGACCGAGTCGCCCAGCCCCGCCTCGCCCGCCTCCCGCACCCGCAGGTCCCAGTCGACCAGCTCGTCGTAGAGCGCGAAGAAGTCCCGCCAGCCCGTGGCGTCCGCGCAGCGCCGCGACAGGTCCGGGAACCGGCTCGCGAAGTCCTGCGCCGCACGCTGCTGCTGGAGCTGAGAACCCTCCAGCAGCCGCGTCACCACGCTCAAGACCTGCCTCGGGCTGGCCGGCTTGACCAGGTAGTCGTCTACCCGCCGGCCGATCGCCTCCAGCAGCGTCCGGTCCTCGTCCGACTTCGTGACCATGACCACCCGCGAGTGCGGCACCTCCCGGCGAAGCGCCGCCAGCACCTCCAGCCCGCTGCGCCCGGGCATCTGCTCGTCGAGCAGCACCAGGTCGTAGCTCCGGGCCCGGACCATCGCCAGCGCGTCGTCGCCGTTCGCGGTGGTGTCGACGTGGTAGCCCCGCTGCCGCAGGAAGATAAGGTGCGGCTCCAGCAGCTCGACCTCGTCGTCCACCCACAGGATCCTCTTGGCCACGATCGGCATGGGGCTTAAGTTAGATTCGCCGCAAGTTAGCGTCAATCAATGAAAATCCTGCTGATCCGCTTCTCCTCGATCGGCGACGTCATCCTCACGACGCCGCTGCTGCGCGCCCTGCGCGCGTCCTACCCCGACGCCGTGGTCCACTTCGCCACCCGTCGCGCGTGCGCGCCGCTGCTCGAGGGGAACGCGAACGTCGATCGGATCCTGACTCTCCCGGAGGACGACGAGGGCGGGCTGCGCGCGCTCGCCCGGACGATCCGCGCCGAGCGCTACGACCACATCCTCGACCTTCACGGCACGCTCCGCGCGCGGCTGCTGCGACTCCTCGTGCCCGGCCCGCGCTGGCGCGGCTACCGCAAGCACACGCTCCGCCGTTGGGCGCTGACGCGACTGAAACAAAATTGGTTCGGATCGGTCGTGCCCGTGCCGGAGCGGTACTTCGATGCGGCGGCGGCGCTCGGCGTGCGGCCGGACGGCGGGCCGCCGGAGGTGTTCCCGTCGGCGGAGGCGCGGGCGGCGGCGGCCGCGGCGCTGCGCGCGGCCGGGATCGGCGAGGGCGAGGCGTACGTCGCGATCGCGCCGGGCGCGCAGCACGCGACGAAGCGGTGGCCGGAATCGTCGTGGACGGAGCTGGCGCGGCGCCTGGCCGGGGCGGGGCTGCGGGCGGTCGTGGTCGGCGGGCCGGAGGACGCGGAAGCGGGTGACCGGATCGCGTCGGCGTCGGGCGGGGCGAGCGTAGCCGGCGCGCTCGACCTGCAGGGCTCGGCGGCGGTGCTCGAAGGCGCGCGGGCGCTGGCGAGCGGGGACACCGGGGTCATGCACCTGGCGACGGCGGTGGGGACTCCGGTCGTCGCTCTCTTCGGCCCGACGGTGCGGGAGTTCGGGTTCTTCCCGTATGCCCCCAACGCGACGGTGCTGGAGCGCGATCTGCCGTGCCGCCCGTGCTCGACGCACGGCGGTCCCGCGTGTCCTTTGGGCCACCACGCGTGCCTGAGGCAGATCGGCGTGGACGAGGTCGAGGCCGCGGTCCTGGCCGCGATCGCGCGCGAGGCGACGGCGTCCTGAATCCGCGCACCCGAAGAGCCCCTCACCGGCGCCCCCCCCGACTCAGGCCGCGCGCGGCGAGTCGCGCTTCCCGTCCTCGGCGGCGTCCAGCGGCAGCCAGAGGGTGAACGTGCTTCCCTTGCCGACGTCACTCTCGAGGGTGACGTCGCCGCCCAAGGCGCGGGCGGTCCTGCGGCTGATCGCCAGGCCGATCCCGGCGCCGGCCTTGTCGCCCGACTCGATGCGCGCGAACTCCTCGAAGATGAAAGCCTGCTTGTCCTTCGGGATGCCCGATCCAGTGTCGCTGACGTCGATCGCGACCCAGCGACCAGGGCGGGGTGCCGCGGCGTCGGAGCGGACCGATGCGCGGATGCGGATGCGGCCGTGCTCGGTGTACTTGGTGGCGTTCGAGAGGAGGTTGCCGAGGATCTGACGGACCCGGGCGGCGTCGGTCTCGATCGTCGGCAGGTCGCGGTCGCAGTCGATTTCGATGGTGAGTCCCTTGGCCTCGGCCGCGGCGCGGTTCTCCTCGGCGGTCTCGTTCACGAGCCCGGAAATGTCGACGGGCCGGCGGTCGACCTCGATCTCGCCGGCCTCCGCACGGGCGAGGTCGACCAGGTCGTCGATCAGGTTGAGCGCCGTGCGGATCGCTCGGCGGCTCCGGATCACGCTCTCGAGCTGGTCGGGCGCGAGGTCGCCTTTGACTCCCATCTCGAGGAGCTCCAGGAAGCCGTCCGCCGCGCCGAGGGGGTTCTTCACGTCGTGGCTGAAGCCGCGGACGAGGCGCGCCCGGCTTTCCATGACGCGCTCGAGCTCCATGCGCACGGCCTGCTCTTCGCGCGCCCTGCGCTCGGCCTCGGCGCGTGCGTCGTGCGCGTCGGCGTAGAGCAATGCGTTGTCGTACGCGAAGGCGACGCGCCCGGCCAGCTCTTGTGCGACCGCCAGATCCTGCTCGTCCAAGCGGCGCCCCGAGACATCCGTAGTGAGGACGATCACGCCGAGCGTGCGGCCCCGCGCGTTCATGGGGACCGAAATCGACGACACGAGCCCCAGCCGTCGCAACGCGTCATAATGCTCCTCATCCGTCGCGAGGCGCCGGAGCTCCTCGTCCGTGATCTGCGGCACGAGCTCGCCGCGGGCCGTCTCGAACACGGAAGTCTCGGCGGCGGCTCGCCCCGATTCGATCGGCCATCGCCGGCTGATCTCCTGCATCAAAGCCTCACGGTCCGGATCGGCGTGGGCGACCGCGACGCGACGCGCGACCCCGCCTTCGAGCACCATGATCAGGCACCCGTCCGCCCACCCGGAGACGACGAGCCGCGCAATGGCCGGGAGCGTCACCTCGAAGTCGAACGACGATGCGAGGATGCGACTGGCCTCGATGAGGAAGCTCTGAGCCTCCTCCCGGCGCTTCCGCTCCGTGATGTCATCCAGCAGGACCATGACGCCGAGCAGCTTGCCTTCCGCGCTGCGGACCGGCGCGGTCGAAACGCTGACGTCCACGCGCGAGCCGTCCTTGCGCAGCCGCTGCGTCTCCAGCCCCGTGAAGATCTCGCCCTGGAGCGCGAGCTCGAACTCGCGGTCGACTTCGGAGGCTCTCTCGTCCGGGACGATCGGCGTGCGCTTGCCGAGGACCTCCTCCTCGCGCCACCCGAACATGCGCTCGGCGGCGGGGTTCCACGCGCGCACCCGGCTGCCGCTGTCCATGTCGATGATCGCCAGGGGCGACGCCCGAAAGACCGCCTCGAACCGCTCGGTCGCCTCGCGGAAGGAGCGTTCCGCCAGCTTCCGATCCGTGATGTCCTCGTTGACCACCACCGCGGCGAGGAACTCGTTGCCCGCCCCCAGGATCGGCACGGCCGCGTTGAGGATGATCTTCCGGGACCCGTCGAACCCCTCGATCAGGAGCTCCTCGCCGCCCCTGGGCTTGAGGTCGATCCTGGCGCGCGCGAATGCCCATTCTTCGGGGCGGACCGGGTCGCCCGTCTCCAGCCACCAGGCGCGGTACTCGCCGTATCTCTCGGGCCCGCCGAAGACGGCGCCCCCCCAAATCCGCTTCACTTCGGGGTTGCCGTAGACGATCTGCCCATCCGGGTCCACGATCCAGACGCCGACGGGCAAGTGCTCCAGTACGGTTCGCAGCTCCTGGCTCGCCACCTGTTCCCTCGTGGCATCCCGCCTGGCTCGGCGTAGCGCCGAGCGCATGCGTGCGGTGATCGACGAGATGATGACGGCGAGGACGAAGAACAGCGCGAAGGTGATGAACCAGTCGGTGGCGTCGAGCGTGACGTCGCCGACCGGAGGGAGGAACAGGTAATCGGCGGCGATGACCGACATCGCGCCCACCAGGAGCGCGGGCCACAATCCGGCGAGCCACGCGCTGAATGCGACGGCCAGAGTAAAGAAGTAGAAGACGTCCAGGCGGAGGAGGTCGCGGGCCACCGCGCTCGCCGCGAACGCCGCGACGAAGAAGGCGAGGGCGATGACGAAACGCCTGACGACGGGGACGGACGATCGGATCGTGCCGCGGTCGGCGGTGGGCGACTCTGGCATAGGCGTCTAGGGCCAGGATCGGTCGCGGCGATCGCGCCCCGATCACCCTGCGCCGATGTCGCAGTTTGCGTACCCGACCGCCGACGCGGACGTCGGTCGCGTATTACTTCTCGCGGTAGATGCCGATGCGGAGCGGAGGTTCGATCGTCCAGTAGAAGTAGAGGCGATTCTCGTAGCCGACGACGCGGACCTCGGTGCGGTCGCGCGTCTTGGGGTAGTCCTGCCCCGGCTGGCTCTCGACCATGAGGACGTGCCCGGCGCCGACCTCGGCCTCGAGCGCGTCGAGTCGCTCGCGCAACGTCGCGAGCAGCGCCTGTTCGGCCTCATCCTTCACATCGCCTTCGGCCGTGGCGTCGAGGGCGCGCTCGTCGACCTTCTCGTAACGATCGAAGAACTCATCGGCGGGGAGCGAGAAATCGGACGTGCGCTGGAATCCGATCTCCGTCATCGCCCGGGAGTCGAAGTTCGGGACGACACTCTGCACGGCGGTGCCGTAGCGGCGTACGATCATGAATCCTCCGTCGAAAATCGGGATGTCGGAAGATCGGCCGGACGCGGCGGAGTGGCAAGGGCAAGACTTCGGAGGCTACCGGCTAGAGCGAGATGACGTAGCGGAACCATTCCGCGACCGCGACACCCTCCTTGCGGGCGGGCTCGAAGACCCACTCCGCGGCCTGGCGCTTGAGGCGGCGGTCGAAGCCGGCGTCGCCCGTCGAGGGGATGATGCGCGTGGAGTCGGCGACGACGCGACCGTCGACGGACACGAAGACCCAGACCTCGACCTCCTTCCCGCGCACCCGGTCCGGTCGGTCCGATGGAGGGAGGATCAGTCCGCGGGGCGTGGGCGGCACGACGCGGAACCTGCCCTCCGCCTCCGTTCCCCCGTCCCCCTTCCCCTCGCCGCCTTCGATCCCCGCGCCGGCGACGGGGCCCAGCTCCGGCCCGGCGGTACCCGGCAGCTCCGAGAAGTCGATCGGCGGCAGCTCCGGCTCGGGCTCCGGCTCCGGCTCGACCGTCGCCTCGGGCGCCGGGATCGGGACGGGCGGACGCGGGATCGGCTGGACCTCCGGCGGCGATATGGGGCGGAGCTGGAGCGCCTGCATCCCGCCGCCCGCCGGCGCGGCGCGGTAGTCCCCGGCGCGCGGGCCGGCCGCCGCGTACGGCGAGAGAGGCCGGCCGTCGCCGCGGAAGATGAGGAACAGGGCGAGGTGGAAGAGCATGGACAGAAGGAAGGCCACACGGCGGATGCGCCGGTATCGCTCCTTCAATACGTCCGTGCGCCGTATCGCTGTGGATCGCATTCCTCTCCCCTGATGACGCCGCGCGTCCGGTAGGCTCCGTGTTCTACGCCGCCGCCCCGCGCCCTTGTTTCATTTGACGCGCCCGACCGGCTGACGCAAGACGTGGGCGCGCGGACGACGTGGTGCATCGCCCGATCGCTGGACGGGCCGCGTCGCGACGTCGTATACTCCCACCCGACATGCTCTACGACTTGGCGATCATCGGCGGCGGCATCAACGGGACGGGAGTCGCCCGCGACGCCGCGCTCCGCGGCCTCAGCGTCGCGCTCATCGAGCGCGACGACTGGGGGTGCGGCACGACCGGGTCGTCGACGCGCATGGTGCACGGCGGGATGCGCTACCTCCTCTACGACATCCCGACGACGCGCCACTCCTCGGAGGACGCCGCCCGCGTCCGCAGGATCGCGCCCCACCTCACGTTCCGCATCCCGTTCCTCTGGCCGCTCCTCGGGCAGAGCCGCTTCATGGCCGAGGCGATGGAAGCGTTCCTCTCGGCTTACGACCGTTACGCAAAGCTGAAGGACGGGCTGCGCCACGCGCGGCTGAGCGCGGAAGACGCCCGACGCATCGAGCCGGGGCTCGCGCCCGAGGTCCAGGGCGCGCTCACCCTCGACGAGTGGGGCGTCGACGTGTTCCGCCTGGCCGCGCTCAACGCGCTCGACGCACGCGACGCCGGCGCACACCTCTTCCCGCACACCGAGGCCGTCGACTTCGTGTACGACGGCCGGACCGTGCGCGGCGTGCGAGTCCGGGACCGTCTCACGGGCGACGAACGCACGATCGAGGCGCGCCTCGTCCTGAACGCCGCCGGTCCCTGGGCGAGCCGCGTCGCCGCGATGGCCGGCGGGACCGTGCGGCTCCGGCCGGGCAAAGGGATCCACGTCACCTTCGAGCGGCGCATCGGGAACTACGGCATGATCCTCGAGGGCGTCGACGGCCGGACCATGTTCCTCGTCCCGCACGGCGCCGAGACGATCGTCGGCACCACGGACGACGACTACTACGGCGACCCGGCGCACGTCGACCGCGAGGTGACGAAGGACGAGGTCGCCTACGTGATCGAGGCGGCGGCGCGGGTGATCCCGCAGGCGCGCCGGTGGCGGATGCTGCGCGCCTGGGCCGGCGTCCGCAACACGATCTTCGAGTGGGGCGTGAACGAGGACGAGCTGTCGCGCCGCCACGAGATCGTCGACCACGAGGCGCGCGACGGTGTCCCCGGCCTCCTCTCCCTCGCCGGCGGGAAGCTCGCCTCGTACCGCATGTTTGCCGAAGAGGCGACGGACCTGATCCTGGAGCGGCTGGGCCGGCCGCACGTGCCGTGCGTCACGGCCTCGCGGCCGCTCCCCGGCGCGGAGCCCGAGCCGGATTTCCGGGCAATGGCCGAGACGTACCCGCTCCCCGCCGCGTCGCTCGAGCGCATCTGGCGCCGCCTCGGCTCCCGCATGCACGCCGCGCTCGCCGGCGCCACCGCCGACGACCTCGCGCCCATCTGCCGGTCGGAGGCGGTCACCGCGGCCGAGATCCGCTACGCCGTCCGCGAGGAGGGGTGCCTGACCCTCGAGGACCTGCGCCGCCACGCCCACGTGGGCGCCGGCGCCTGCGACGGCGTCGACTGCGCCGCGCCCGCCGCGCTCCTCATGGCCGAGCTGCTCGACTGGGCGCAGGAGCGTATGGAGGCCGAGCTGCGCGACTTCCTCGAGCGTCGCTGGATCGGCCGTCGGCCCGTGCTCCGCGGCGCGACGCTCGCTCACGAGGAGCTGTACCGCGGGGTGTACGCGTCGGCCCCACCCGCGCCCGCCGCAACCACGCCGTCCGCAACCGCGCCCGCCGCATACGCGCCCGCGGCAACCGCGCCCGCCACTCCGCCGCTCGCGCCATGACCGTGCGATACCTGCCGCGCCGCACCCACGGCGGGGCGGCAGCCACCGGACGCCCCCTCGCACGCCTCCTGCAGTTCCGTCGGACCATGAGCGCCCGCGCCGCAACCGACGGAGCCGACACGACCTCATGAGCGCGTTCGAACCCCGGGAGCTCGCCGACCTCCACAACCACCTCGTCCCGGGGGTGGACGACGGGGCGCGCACGCTCGCCGAGTCGCTGTACCACCTGCGCTTGCTGAGAGAGTCCGGCGTGACACGTCTCGGGGTCAGCCCCCACCTGGACGGGCGGACCGTCCACGAGCCGGGCGCGGTCCACTTGCGGCTCGAGCTGCTCGAGCACGCCTTCCACGAGCTGGTCGCCGAGTGCCGCGGCCGCGACGACGTACCCGCGCTCGCCTTCGGTCAGGAGATCCTGCTCCCCGATCCCGACACCGCCCGCGCGCTCTTCGCCGCCGAGCCGCGCGTCGGGATCGCGGGGACGCGCTACGCGCTCATCGAGTTCGGCTTCGACCTGGGCGAGGATCCGGTGGGGGTGGTGAGGGCGGTGATTGCCGCAGGGCGGCGGCCGATCGTCGCGCACCCGGAACGGTACCGGCGGGATCGGCAGCCGGTCGGGGTCCGCGAGATCCGGAGCTGGAAGGAGGCGGGCGCGCTCCTGCAGGTCAACGGAGGGAGCGTCCTCGGCGCCTACGGCGATACGATTCGCGACAGCGCGCTCGCCCTCCTCGACGACGGCCTCGCCGACCTGATCGGCACCGATCACCACGCCGATGCGCGCCCGGTCTCGCCCGCGGAGGTCGGCGCTGCGCTGGTCGACCTCGGCTTCGCGACGCAGGCCACACGACTGCTCTCCGAGAATCCGCACCGCGTCCTGTCGGACCGCGACACGCTCCCCGTCGACGGCCGCGCCGCCGAAACGGCTGCGTGAGGTGAGGATCGAGGCGGGCTGTCGGCCGCGACGGGTCGCCTACGACCCGCCGGCCGGCTTCGGCGGGCCGCCCAGGAACGCGACCGGGTCCTCCGGCTGCCCCGAGCGCCAGATCTCGAAGTGGAGGTGCGGCCCCGTGACGTTGCCGGTGGCGCCGGAAAGGCCGATGACCTGCCCGCCGCCGACCTCCTGGCCGCGTCTGACCGTCGCCTCCGAGAGGTGCGCGTAGATCGAGTAGATGCCGCGGCCGTGGTCGATCACCACCGCGATCCCGTACCCCCGCAGCCGGCCGGCCTCGTACACTCGCCCGGGGCCCATCGCCCGGACCGGCGTGCCGACCGCCAGCGGGATGTCCACGCCGCGATGGATCTCGGGGCGCAGACCCCGCAGCCGCAGGCCGTAGGGCGAGCTGAGCGACCCCTCGACCGGCCAGCGCGGGATCGCGCACGCGGAGAGAAAGACCAGGAACGGGAGGGTGGGCCACCGCATCGCGAACACCTTCGAGCATCCGTGCGACCGCGCCGTCGCGCGCGCTCGACGCCGACGGCGGCCGCCCGGGTGAGATCGACCGCCGAATGGTAAGACACGGGGCGCGACGGTGTCAAAGCCGGCGGCGCGTCGTAAAGACCCGCAGCGTCGCCGCCTCGATACCCGCGGAGCCGCCGGGGCCACGCGCCGCCGGGTCCGCGCGCCGCCCGCTCGTCAGTTCCCGCGCCGCCACTCGTTGTCCGACCGGTCCGCGTCGGGGAACGTCAGGTCCGGGTCGATCGCGACGACGGCGACCCGGCCGGGTACCGTGAGCGTCGCCCGCGCGCGACGCGCGCCCCTCAGCCATACGTCCACCGGGATCACGGCCTCCTGGGTCACACCGTCGGCCGTCGTCACCACCAGCTCGACCGGCATCGGCACGCCGCCCTGGTCCTCGACCGTGACGACGACTCGCTCGCCCCCTTCGGCCGGCTCGATCACGACGTCCACGATCGCCTGGTCCAGGTGCGCCGTCTCGTACCACCACGGCCGCCAGAACCAGTCCAGGTCCCTGCCCGCAACCTCCTCGACCGTGTTGAAGAAATCGAGCGGGTACGGGTGCTTCAGGAGCCAGCGCTCGGTGTACGTCTCCAGCGCCCGCCGCAGCGTCTCCTCGCCGATCACGCCGCCCAGCGCGCGCAGTAGCACCGCCGTCTTCGAGTACGACGCGATCGCGAAGAGCGAGTACTCGCTGTACCGATCGGCGTGGCGCATGATCGGCTCCTCGACCCCCGAGCCGGCGACCGACAGGTAGTTCTCGCGATCGCCGAGGAACGTGTCGTCCCCCTCGAAGAGCGGGACCATCGCCAGGTTCTCGATGTAGGTCGCGAGCCCTTCGTCCTGCCACGCGTACGCCGGCTCCTTGTTCCCGACCATCATCGGCCACCACTCGTGCGCGACCTCGTGCAGGGTCGTGCCCGCCAGCCGGCGCGCGTCGCCGAAGTCGCGGACGAAGACGAGCATCGGGTACTCCATCCCGCCGACCGGCCCCTGGACCGACGTGATCTGCGGGTAGATGTAGGCGCCGTATCGCTCGGAGAAGAACTCGATCCCGTGCCTCGTGTACTCCGCGGCGCGGCGCCACGTATCGGCCTGCGGACGGTAGAGCGCGTGCACGGCGACGACGCGACGGCCGCCCGCGCGGTGGATCACGGCGCGCGTCGCGTCCCAAACGTACTCGTTCGACGTCGCCCAGGCGAAGTCCCGCACGCCGCGGGCGACGAAGCGCCACGTGAGCTGCCCGCCCGGCGCCTGCTGCGTCGCGCTCCCTGCGCCGCGGTCTTCCGGGCCGACGACCTGCACGACGTCGTCCGTCTCGAGCGCCCGCCTCAGCCGGGCCCGCACCTGATCCGTCAACACCTCGTCCGCGTTCTGCAGCTCGCCGGTCCCCGCGACCAGCCAACCCTCGGGGACCGTGATCGAGACGTCGAAGTCCCCGTACTCCAGGTAGAACTCGCCATTGCCGAGGTACTGCCCCGTGTGCCAGCCCTCGACGTCGTCGTAAACGGCGACCTGCGGGTACCACTGCGCCACGTTGTAGACCCGATGGTCGATGTGCCCGGTCCGCGGCGCGCCCTGCGGCGGCACCGTGAAGCTCCAGGCGACGTCGATCTCCACGCTCCCGCCAGGCGGCAGCGGCCTCGGCAGGCGAAGCCGCATCAGCGTCCCGTCCACCCGGTACGAGGGGGCTCCCGACAGCGGCGCGCCCGCCATCTCGACCGCTTCGTGGCCGCCCACGGCGACGCGCTCGATCGTCATCCCGTCCGTGGTCGGGACGTTCCGGTTGCGCTCCGCACCCTCCCGGAAGAGGTTCTGGTAGAGGTGGAAGACGAGGACCGGGAGCGTGTCCGGCGAGTTGTTGCGGTAGGTGATCGTCTCCTGCCCCTGGAGCCGCGCCGTGCGCGGGTCCAGCTCCGCGTCGATCCGGTACGATACCTCCTGCTGCCAGTAACGCGGACCGGGACGACCCGTCATCGTTCGCGTCCCCGCCTCGACCGCCGCCGCGAACGATTCCGGCACCGGTACGGGCTCGACCGCGGACCGGACCTGCGTCGTCTCCGGCGGCTGCACAGCGGCTTCCGGCGTCGGGGCCGGCTCGGGCGGCGGGACGCTGCCGCCGCACGCCGCCACGACCAGGAGCAACGCCCCGACGCAGCACGCCCACGCCCGCCCGACCCATCCTCGGCCGCCCCCCTGTCTCCACATGCGCGCCTCCTCGCTGACCTATCCGCCATTCATCCACGGCCGCGGTCCGCTTGCCGCGGCGACCGCCCGGAAAGTTCGGGTTTCCGGCGCCCGCGGCAAGACGCGTGCGAAAGCGCGCCGGCCGCTCAGCCGCCTCCCGCCGCAACGCCGGTCGGCGACGCGACCCGGAAGGAGCAGCTCGGTCGGTCGCCGTGATGGCAGCATTCGTCCGTCGGTAGCCCCGTCAGCTCCTCGATCAGCGCCTGCGCCAGCGTGCACACCGACGGGTGGTCGCGCACCACGCCGGACAACGGGCAACCGTGGCCCCGCAGGAGCCAGCCATCGTCGCCGCGCTCCACCTCCACATCCCCGCCGATCGCCCGCAGCACCTCCGCCGCCGCCGCGACCCGCGCCTCGGGATCCGCCGCATCGCCCCGATGCCGCGCCGCCAGCCGGGACGCCACCTCGCGCAGCAGATCGAGCGCCTTCGCCCGGCCTTCGCGCTCCTCCAGGACCTCGATCAATTGCCCTAGCACCAGAGCGTACGCCTTCGGGAACAGCTCCTCCGCCGCCTCCGTGAGCCGGTAGAGCTGCGCCGGCTTGCCGCCGGTCGCGCGGAGCACACCGCCTTCCTCCACCATCCCGTCCCGCTGCAGCGACGCCACGTGCGTCCGCACCGCGTTGTCCGAGATCCCGAGCTCCGTGGCCAGCCCGCTGATCGTGGTCTCGCTCCGTCGCAGCATCGACAGGATCCGCCCTCGCGTTCCGCCGACCAGTACATCGAACCAATCCATGCACGCCTCCCGGTGTCGTCGGAGACGAAAATAGCGTCACCGCCAGCATTTGTCCATTAATTCAATAAAACTATTGACAAAGTAGGAAAGGGGCCGCACATTGGGCGACGCTCGGGACGGACGGGGGCCGAGCGCCCCGACAACGACGGCGGCCGACGGCCGGACCGGGCGCAAGCACAAACCCATCTCCACGGAGGCAACCATGACGACCCGACTCCTTCGCGCCTGCACCGCGCTCTCGCTCCTCGCGCTCATCGTTCCCGCCACGCGCGCGGAGGGCCAGACCCGGACCGCGGCGGCGGGCCCGTCGCTGAACGACCCGCAGATCGCGCACGTGGCGGTGACGGCCAACACGATCGACGTCGAGCTGGCGCAGGTGGCGCTTTCGCGCGCGTCGTCGGCCGAGGTCCGTGCGTTCGCCCGCACGATGGTCACGGACCACACCGCGGTGAACGAGCAGGCGGCGGCGCTGGCGCAGCGGTTGGGCGTGACGCCGCAGGACAACGACGTGAGCCGGTCGCTCAAGGACGACGCCGCGCAGGCGCGCCGGAACCTGGAGGGGCTGCGGGGCGCCGCGTTCGACCGGGCGTACATGGACCGTGAGGTCGCGTACCACCAGGCGGTGTTGGACGCGCTGGACAAGGTGCTGATCCCGGGCGCGTCGAACGGTGAGCTGCGGGCGCTGCTGGAGCAGGTGCGTCCGGCGGTGGCGGCGCACCTGGATCATGCGAAGCAGCTCCGGGCCAAGCTGGGAGAGGGCCGGTGAGCGGGATCGGCTGGCGCTGGCTGGCCATCGCCTTGGCGGCGCTCGTGTCGGCGGCGTTGCTGTGGGGCCTGGGCGCGGCGCCCGAAGGGGCGCCGCGCCGCCACGTCGTCGAGATCAGCGGCTTCGCGTTCGCGCCCAGGACGCTCGAGGTCGGGGTCGGCGACACGGTGGTCTGGTTGAACCGCGACTTCGTTCCGCACACCGCGACGGCGACGGACGGCGCCTGGGACTCGGGCGAGATCGCAGGGAACGCGTCGCGGAGCTACGTCGCTCGGGAGCGCGGCCGCTACGAGTACGTTTGCGAGCTGCACCCGTCGATGACCGGGACCCTGGTGGTCGAGTGACGGCGCGGGAAGGAGGAGTCGTGAGATCGATCCCTGCGCCGATGCAGTCGGCCGCTGCGGCGCAGTCGCCGGCGACGCTGCCGGAGCCCGCGTCCGCCCGCACCCCGAGCGCGGCGGACGCGGAGCTCCAGCGACTGGTCCGGCGGATGCTCGAGCTGCTGGGCGAGGACCCCGACAGACCCGGCCTCGCGGCAACGCCGCGCCGCGTCGCGAACGCGCTGCGCTGGCTCACCCGTGGGTACGGCCGCGACGCTCTCGACGCGGTCGCCGGCGCGATCTTCGAGGAGCGCCACGACTCGATGGTGCTGGTCAGGGGGATCGAGTTGTACTCCCTTTGCGAGCACCACATGCTCCCGTTCTTCGGCCAGGCGCACGTCGCATACATCCCCGACGGCCGCATCGTCGGGCTGTCGAAGATCGCGCGGGTGGTCGACGTCTTCGCACGCCGGCTCCAGGTGCAGGAGCGGCTGACGGACCAGGTCGCCGACGCGCTGATGCGCGTGCTGCGCCCCCGCGGCGTGGCCGTCGTGGTCGAGGCGCGCCACCTGTGCATGATGATGCGGGGCGTCGAGAAGCAGAACTCGAAGACGATCACGAGCGCCGTGCGCGGCGTGTTCGCGACGGAGCCCGCGGTGCGGGAGGAATTCCTTCGGCACGCGCTGCACGGCGCGTGATCCCGCCACGATCGGCTTGACAACGGCCGCCGCGGGTTCGACTCTTACCGAACCGACGACAACGTGATCCTCCACGAGGCGGCGCGAGCCGCCTCCTCGAACCGCCTCTCGCCATGCCTACGAAACGACGGGACCCCGCTCGCACGATCCGTCTTCGTCCGGCGCCGAAGGGCCGGATGGTCGACCCCGCCGCACTGGCGGAAGTTCGCGCGCTCCTGGGCGACTCGCCCCGTCGCCGCGACCTGCTGATCGAGCACCTGCACCGGATCCAGGACGCGTACGGCCGCCTCTCGGACCGGCACCTGGTCGCGCTCGCGGCGGAGCTGCGGCTGTCGCCGGCCGAGGTCTACGAGGTCGCCACCTTCTACCACCACTTCGACGTCGTGAAGGACGGAGAGGCAGGGCCGCCGGCGGTGACGGTGCGGGTCTGCGACTCGATCGCGTGCGATATGGCCGGCTCCGCGGCGCTCCTGGAGCAGCTCCGGTCGCGCCTCGGCGACAAGGTGCGAGTCATCCCCGCGCCGTGCGTCGGCCGCTGCGACCACGCGCCGGTCGCGGTCGCCGGCCGCAACCCGATCCACGGCGCGACGGTCGAGGCGGTCGAGGAGGCGCTCCTCTCCGAGCAACTCGAACCCGAACTCCCGGACGCGATCGACTACGCCGCGTACCGCGCACAGGGCGGATACGCGCTCCTCGCCTCACTGCACCGGGGCGAGCGCTCGGTCGACGACATCATGGCCGCGGTCGACGCGGCGGGGCTGCGGGGGCTGGGCGGCGCCGGCTTCCCGTCGGCCCGGAAGTGGCGGTTCGTGAGGTCGTCGCCGGGGCCGCGCGTCGTCGCCATGAACGCCGACGAGGGCGAGCCCGGGACGTTCAAGGACCGCTTCATCTTCGAGACAGACCCGCACCGCGCGATCGAGGGACTGCTCATCGCGGCGTGGGCCGTCGAGGCGGAGGACGTCTACATCTACCTGCGCGACGAGTACGCGGCGATCCGCGCGCTCCTCGAGCGCGAGCTGGCGGCGCTCCAGGCCGACCCGCCGTGTCCGCTGCCGCGGCTGCACCTCAGGCGCGGGGCGGGCGCCTATATCTGCGGCGAGGAGACGGCGCTGATCGAGTCGCTGGAGGGGAAGCGCGGCCAGCCCAGGCTGCGCCCGCCCTACCCCGCGCAGAACGGCGTCTTCGGCCGGCCCACGCTGGTCCACAACGTCGAGACCGCCTACTGGCTGCGGTCGATCCTGGAGCACGGCGCCGACTGGTTCGCCTCCCACGGCCGGCGCGGCCGCAAGGGCCTGCGCTACTTCTCCGTGAGCGGCCGCGTGGCGAAGCCCGGCGTTTATCTCGCGCCCGCGGGCGTCACCGTCCGTGAGCTGATCGACGAGTTCGCCGGCGGGATGCTCCCGGGGCACGAGTTCTACGCCTACCTCCCCGGCGGCGCGTCGGGCGGGATCCTCCCGGCCAGTCTGGGCGACCTCCCCCTCGACTTCGACACGCTCGCCGAGTATGGCTGCTTCATCGGCTCCGCCGCAGTCGTCGTCCTTTCGCACCGCGACCGCGCGCGCGATGCGGCGCTCAACATCATGCGATTCTTCGCCCACGAGTCGTGCGGCAAGTGCACGCCGTGCCGGGTCGGGACGGCCAAGTCGGTCGAGCTGATGTCCGCCGAGCGCTGGGATGCGGAGCTCCTCGACGAGCTCGGGCGGGCCATGGCCGACGCGTCCATCTGCGGCCTCGGCCAGGCGGCGCCGAACCCCGTGCGCTGCGTCATGAAGTACTTCCCCCACGAGCTGCAGTCCGGAGCGGATACGGAGGTGCAGGCATGATCGCGGATCCGCGCAGGAACACGACAGGCAACGGCGTGAGCGCCGCCACGACGAGTGAGCCCGGTGTGACGTTCACGCTCGACGGCGTCAAGATCGAGGCGCGCCCCGGTGAGACGATCCTCCAGGCCGCGCGTCGCCACGGCATCCGCATCCCGCACCTCTGCTACGCGGACGGGCTGCCGACGGACGGGAACTGCAGGGCCTGCGTCGTCGAGATCGAGGGCGAGCGCGTGCTCGCGCCCTCCTGCTGCCGCACGCCGACCGAGGGGATGGTCGTGCACTCCGCGAACGAGCGGGCGCGGCACTCGCAGCGCATGGTCCTCGAGCTGCTGCTTGCCGACGCGCCCGAGGAGCAGCACCGCCCGGACTCGGAGCTGGTCCAGTGGGCCCGCGAATGGGGCGTCGAGCAGCCGCGCTTCGCCTCCCGCTCCCAGCCCGAGCCGGACTTCTCGCACCCGGCGATCGCGGTCCGGCTGGACGCCTGCATCCAATGCACGCGCTGCGTGCGCGCCTGCCGCGACGTCCAGGGGAACGACGTCATCGGCTACGCCGGCCGCGGCGCGCACGCGCGCATCGTCTTCGACCTCGAGGACCCGATGGGCGCGAGCTCGTGCGTCGCATGCGGCGAGTGCGTGCAGGCGTGCCCGACCGGCGCGCTCATGCCCGCAGGGCTCCCGTCGGACGTCCCGGTCTCGCTGCCGCACCAGGTCGCGGCGGAGCTGTTCGAGGAGGCCGGGGAGCCCGTACGGCGCCTCACGCCCGTCCCGACCCTGTGCCCTTACTGCGGCGTCGGGTGCCAGCTGACCTACCACGTCGACGGCGACCGCATCGCCTTCGCTACCGGGCGCGACGGCCCGTCGAACAAGGGGCGGCTGTGCGTCAAGGGGCGCTTCGGCTTCGACTACGCCCGCAACCCGCAGCGGCTCACCGTCCCGCTGATCCGCCGCGAGGACGCGCCCAAGACGCCGGACGGGCTCGTCGACCCGGAGAACCCGTGGGACGTGTTCCGCGAGGCGACGTGGGAGGAGGCGCTGGACCGCGCCGCCGAGGGGCTGCGTCGCATCCGCGACCAGTTCGGCCCCGGCGCGCTCGCCGGCTTCGGCTCGGCCAAGGGGAGCAACGAAGAGGCGTACCTCTTCCAGAAGCTCGTGCGCGCCGGCTTCGGCACGAACAACGTCGACCACTGCACGCGCCTTTGCCACGCCTCGTCCGTGGCGGCGCTCCTCGAGGGGATCGGCTCCGGCGCGGTCTCGAACCCGGTAGCCGACGTGCAGTATGCCGACGTCTTCATCATCATCGGCGCGAACCCGACGGTGAACCACCCCGTCGCGGCGACGTTCATGAAGAACGCGATCGAGCGCGGCGCGAAGCTGATCCTAATGGATCCGCGGCGCACCGAGCTCTCGCGCCTCGCCACGTACATGCTCCAGTTCAAGCCGGGCACGGACGTGGCGCTCCTCAACGCGATGCTGCACACGATCGTCTTCGAGGGGCTCACCGACCAGCGCTTCATCGCGGAGCGGACCGAAGGGTTCGAGGAGATGAAGCGCCGCCTCGTCGCCTACTCGCCCGAGGCGATGGAGCCGATCTGCGGTATTCCGGCGCAGACGATCCGCGAGGCCGCTCGCCTCTACGCGACCTCGAAGGCCTCCATGATCTTCTGGGGGATGGGCGTCTCCCAGCACACGCACGGGACCGACAACGCGCGCTGCCTGATCGCGCTCGCCCTCCTGACCGGCCAGATCGGTCGCCGCGGCACCGGGCTCCACCCGCTCCGCGGCCAGAACAACGTGCAGGGCGCGTCCGACGTTGGGCTGATCCCGATGATGTACCCCGATTACAAGTCGGTCGAGAACGAGGATGCCCGGCGCTTCTTCGAGGAACTCTGGGGCACGCGCCTCGATCCGAAGCGGGGACTCACCGTCGTCGAGATCATGGACGCGGCGATCGAGGGGCGCATCCGCGGGATGTACATCATGGGCGAGAACCCTGCGATGTCGGACCCGGATGTGAACCATGTGCGCGAGGCGCTCTCCCGCCTCGAGCACCTGGTCGTGCAGGAGATCTTCCTGACCGAGACCGCGTCCTTCGCGGACGTGATCCTCCCCGCGACCGCCTTCCCGGAGAAGACGGGGACGTTCACGAACACCGACCGCCGCGTCCAGCTCGGGCGCCAGGCGCTCCAGCCGCCGGGGCAGGCGCGGCAGGATTGGTGGATCATCCAGGAGATCGCGCGCCGCATCGGCCTCGACTGGAATTACGGCGGCCCGGCCGACGTCTTCGAGGAGATCCGCAAGGCGACGCCGTCGTACGCGGGGATCACGTGGGATCGCCTCGAGCGCGAGCACGGCGTGACGTACCCGTGTCGGCAGGAAGGCGACCCCGGGCAGGAAGTCCTCTTCACCGAGCGCTTCCCGACGCCGAGCGGCCGCGGCAAGCTGGTCCCCGCCGACTACACGCCATCGAACGAGCCGCCGGACGAGGAGTACCCGTGGGTCCTCATCACCGGCCGCATCCTGGAGCACTGGCACACCGGCGCCATGACCCGGCGCGCCACGGTTCTCGACACGCTCGAGCCCGCGCCAACGGCGAGCATGCACCCGGACGAGATCGAGCGGATCGGGCTCGCCCCCGGCGACGTCGTCACCGTGGAGTCCCGGCGCGGCCGGATCCCGCTCTACCTCCGCAGCGACCCCGGCGTCCCGCACGGCGCGGTCTTCATCCCCTTCTGCTACGCGGAGGCGCCCGCCAACACGCTCACGAACCCGGCGCTGGACCCGTTCGGGAAGATCCCGGAGTTCAAGTACTGCGCGGTGCGCATCACGCCCGGCGGCGGGCCGGTCGAGCCGGTCCCGTGGGGCGCCGGGCGCCTCGAGGAGGCCGAAGTCGCAGGGGATTGACGCCGCGGCTTCGCCCGTGGGCGGTCGTCTCCGGCGCCGCCGTGGAAAGTCCGGGGCGTTGCGCTGTATAATACTGCCGGTGGATCTCCGCCCCACGGGCTCGCACCGGCCGGCGCAACGCCGCCCTTCCCGGCGGCGCCCCGCGCCCCCGGCCGGCCGCGCGAGGGGGCCGCAACCGCAGGAGACGTACTTGAGTGCAACGAATGTGAAGTCCGCGGCGGCGGACGAGCGGAGCGACGCGCAGGCGGACGCGGCGCGCGAGACCGCACGCACGGCCGCGAGCGGGCGTGATCGTTTCCGGGCATACTTCGATCTGACGAAGCCGGGGATTACCCGGATGTCCGTCCTCACGGCGCTCGCCGGGTACTACATGGCGCTCACGGGCCCCGTCGACTGGGTCGTGCTGGTGCACCTCGTGGTGGGGACGACGCTGGCGGCGAGCGGGACGAACGCGCTGAACCAGGTGGCCGAGCACGAGATCGACGGACGCATGCTGCGGACCCGCACGCGGCCGCTCCCGTCCGGGCGGCTCGGGCTGCGCGAGGCCGCCGCTTTCAGCTGGGGCACCGCGATCGTCGGACTCCTCTACCTCGCCCTCTTCGTGGATCCCTTGACTTCGCTCGTCGTGGCGGGGAGCACCGCCAGCTACGTGTTCCTCTACACGCCGCTCAAGCGCCGGTCGTCGCTCGCGACGATCGTTGGCGCGCTCCCCGGGGCACTGCCGATCCTGGCCGGCTGGACCGCCGCGGGCAATGGCGTAAATGCCGTCGGCTGGTCGCTCTTCTGGATCCTGTTCCTCTGGCAGCTGCCGCACTTCCTCGCGCTGGCCTGGATCTTCCGCGACGATTACAAGCGCGGCGGTCTCGCGATGCTGAGCGTGTTCGATCCCGGCGGCGAGCAGACCAGTCGACAGGCGCTGCTCTACAGCCTCACGCTGCTCCCCGTGAGCCTCCTGCCGACGCTGCTCGGCCTGACCGGGGCCGTTTACTTCTTCGGCGCGCTCGTCCTCGGGATCGCTTTCGCCGCGCTCGGTGTGGCGATGGTCGTCGAGCGGACGAACGCGCGCGCGCGGCGTCTGTTCCTCGGCTCGAACCTCTATCTGCTGCTCCTCATGATCCTGATGGTGGTGGACAAGGTCCCCGCCTGATCCCCGATATGCCGGCCCGGGCCTGCCGGGCCGGGTTCTCCAGGAAAGTTTCGTCGCAGCGGACCGGCCCGGCGTGGCCGGTCCGAGCGGTCGCGTAGAATCGGACCGAGCCTTGCGGTCGAAGCTCGCGTTCCGGGATTCACCCAATGCGGCGCACCGCACCGGACCGACGGGTCCGGCGGTCGCTCCACCCTCCTCGCACCCTGGAGGCAACGTGGCAAAGCGAAACTCCATCCTGGCTCGCGGCCTCGTGGCCGGCGTCATCGGCGCGACGATCCTTGCCGCCTGGTTCCTCGTGATCGATCTCGTCCAGGGACGGCCGCTCTATACGCCGTCGTTCGTGGCGAGCGCGCTGATCGGCCGCGAGGCCGTCGCGATCGAGTTGGGGACCATCGTCGCCTACACGGTCCTGCACTACCTGGTCTTCCTCGCGGTGGGCCTCGCCGTCGCCTGGGCGGTCGGGAAGCTGGACACCACGCCGAACTTCCTGCTCGGCGTCGTGCTCGGCTTCCTTCTCTTCGACATCGTCTTCTACGGCAGCGTCGCTGTCACGGGCGTGAACGTGGTCGCCTCGCTCGGGTGGCCCGTCGTCCTCGTCGGCAACCTCCTCGCGGGGATCGCCCTGATGGCTTACCTGAACTTCACGCAGACGGCGCCGCGCACCTCGTGGCTCGAGGCGCTGGCTCACCACCGGGTCGTTCGGGAAGGCGTCGTCGCCGGGCTCCTCGGCGCGGCCGTCGTCGCGTTGTGGTTCCTGATCTTCGACGCGCTCGCGGGACGGGTCTTCTTCACGCCCGCCGCGCTCGGCTCAGCGCTCCTGTTCGGCGCCCGGGGCGCAGCAGAGGTGCAGATCACGACGGTCACGGTCCTGATCTACACGCTCATCCACATCGCGGCCTTCATCGTCCTCGGCCTCGTCGCCGCGACTCTGGTGCTCGCGGCGGAATCGCAGCCGCCGATCCTGCTCGGGATGATCCTCATCTTCGCCGCGTCCGAGGCCCTTTTCCTTGGGGTCGTCGCGGTCTTCGCGAGCTGGGTCCTCGACACCCTCGGTTGGGTGAACATCGTCGTCGCCAACCTGCTCTCCGCGATCGCGATCGGCGCCTACCTGTGGGGCGAGCACCCGACGCTGCGCAGGGAGGTGCGGAGTCTCACGGGGCCTTCGCTGGAACGGCCGGCCTGAGGCTGGCGAATCGCGCCTCTTGCGTGCCGAAAAACAGGCGGGCGCCGCACTTCGCGCGGCGCCCGCCCACAAACGGGATCCATTCCAAAAAAGAACGGCCCGGCGGCACCAGCCGCCGGGCCGCTCCGCTCATACGAACGGAATCAGCTTGAAGAGAATCACCAACGCGACGACCACCAGCAACGCCAGCGAGAACGGCGCGAGGAAGACGCCGCTGAAGATCCGGCTGTCGAACTTCAGGTGCATGTAGTACATGACCACCAGCGCGAACTTCGCAGCCGACAGCGTGATCAGGATGTAGGCGAGCACGGGCCTCAGCGACGGCACGTAGGCGACGGCCACCTCCGCCGCGGTGATGATCGTCAGGACCAGCGCGACCATGATGTAGGTCCTGGCCCCGGGGTGCCCGTGCTCCTGATGCGCCACCTCGTGGGCGGCGCCGGACCGGTTGTCCGCCATGCGACCTCTCTAATCCAACAGGTAAATGAGCGTGAAGATCGCGATCCAGACGATGTCCACGAAGTGCCAGTAAAGCCCCGCGACCTCGACCGTCAGCGCGTCCTTGGCCCCGAGCTGGCCGCGCAGCGCCTGGACCCACAGGATGAGCAGCCAGATCACGCCCATCAGCACGTGGGCGCCGTGAAAGCCCGTCAGGATGAAGAACGACGAGCCGAACACGTTCGTGCCGAGGGTCAGCCCGGCGTGGTAGAAGTGCGTGAACTCGTACGCCTGGCACCCCAGGAAGATCGAGCCGAACAGCGCGGTCATGAACAGCCAGAGCAGCGACCCCTTCCGGTCGCCGCGCTGCACGGCCGCGAGCGCCAGCACCATCATCAGACTGCTCATGAGCAGCACGAAGGTGCTGAACGACGTCAGCGGAATGTTGAAGACGTCCGACGGGAACGGGCCCCTCACGCTCTCGCCCTTGTAGACCATGTAGGTCGAGATCAGGGACGCGAAGAAGAGCGACTCCGACCCGATCAGGGTCCAGAACCCGAGCTTGAAGGTGTTGAGCCCCGTCGCCGTGTAGTGGTGGTCGGACGAGGCGGCGGCTGCGTGATTCACGTCTAGCTCACTTTCACCAATCGGTCCTCAGTCGATGGGCATCTCGCTCAGTGCTCGGACGCCGGCTCGTACGCCCAGTTGATGACGCAGAGCAGCACGAGCGCAACGCCCAGCACCGGCGGCCACCACTTCTCCGTCATCATCAGGATAAGCGCCAGGTTGATCGAGGCCGCCGTCAGGATCGGCCAGAACGACGGCGACGGCATGTGGATCGGCGCCTTCGGCGGCCCGGTCACGTCAACGCTCGAGATGCCGTCCCAGAGCGGCTCGCGGGTCCGGATCTCGGGCAGCTCCGCGAAGTTGTACTCCGGCGGCGGCGACGTCGTCGCCCACTCGAGCGTGTGCGAACCCCACGGGTTGTTCCCCGCGATCTCGCCCTTCTTGAGGCTCCGGATCACGTTCCACGCGAAGACCAGCACGCCGACCCCGGTCAGGAACCCGCCTACCGTGATGATCTGGTTGATCGTGGCGAGGTTCAGCTCTTCGGCGTAGGTGAAGATGCGCCGGGGCATCCCGAGCAGACCGGCGAAGTGCATCGGGAAGAACGTCATGTTCGACCCGATCACGAAGAGCCAGAAGTTCCACTTCCCGAGCTTCTCGTCCAGCATCCGGCCGGTCACCTTCGGGAACCAGTAGTAGAAGCCGGCGAACAGCCCCATGATGAGGCCGCCGAAGAGGACGTAGTGGAAGTGGGCCACCACGTAGTAGGTGTCGGTCTGGTGCAGGTCCGCCGGCGGCGAGCCGTGGTGCACGCCCGAAATCCCGCCGATCGTGAACATCGCGACGAGCGCGATGCAGAAGAGCATCGGCGTGTTGAACCGGATCGTGCCGCCCCACATCGTCGCCAGCCAGTTGAAGATCTTCACGCCCGTCGGGATCGCGATGATCAGCGTGGCGATCGAGAAGAACGAGTCGGCGATCGGGCCCATCCCGGTGGCGAACATGTGGTGCGCCCAGACGCCCCAGCCGATGAAGCCGATCAGGACGCCCGAGTAGACCACCATGTTGTAGCCGAAGAGCGGCTTACGCGTGAACGACGGCAGCACGTCCGAGATGATGCCGAACGCGGGCAGGATCAGGATGTAGACCTCGGGGTGCCCGAAGATCCAGAAGAGGTGCTGCCAGAGGAACGGGTCGCCGCCCGCCATCGTGTTGTAGAACGTCGTGCCGTAGAAGCGGTCGAACGAGAGGAAGAAGAGCGCGACCGCGAAGACCGGCAGCGCCGTGATCACCAGGAAGCTCTGCACCAGAGCCATCCAGGTGAAGAGGGGCATGCGCATGAGCGTCATCCCCGGCGCCCGCAGGTTGATGATGGTCGTGATGAAGTTCACGCCGCCCATGATCGACGCGATACCGAGGATCTGCAGCCCGACCGACCAGAAGTCGGCGTTCAGGCCGGGCGAGTACATCTCGGTCGTGAGCGGCGTGTACCCGAACCACCCCATGTTCGGCGCGGCACCGAGCAGGAAGCTCACGTTCATGAAGATCCCGCCGAACAGGTAGATCCAGTAGGAGAGCGCGTTCAGCCGCGGGAAGGCGACGTCGCGCGCCCCGATCTGGAGCGGGACGATGTAGTTGAAGAGCGCGACGGCGATCGGCATCCCGACCAGGAAGATCATGGTCGTGCCGTGCATCGTGAAGATCTGGTTGTAGACATCCGCGCTCAGGAAATCGTTTTCCGGCTTCGCGAGCTGAATGCGGATCAGCAGCGCCTCGAGGCCGCCCACCAGGAACCAGACGAGGGCGGTGACGGCGTACATGATGCCGATCCGCTTGTGATCGACCGTGGTGATCCAGCTCCAGAGGCCCGTCTTGCTCCCGGCCGTCGTACCGGATTGGATCGTGGCTTCCGCAGTGGCCATCTATCGTATCCCGCTCAGTTGCGTGAGTGCTGCGAACGTTCTTGCGTGATCCCCGTTGCCCCGGACCTCAGTCGAGGCTGTAGAGGTAGGCGACCAGGGCCTCCACCTCGGCGTCGCTGAGGTTCGGGAACGTGAGCATCTTGGCATCGGGCTTGAGCCCGGGCGCGTTGCGGATCCAGCGCGCCATGTTCTCGGGCGTGTTGTCCATGAGCCCCGCGCCGATCGACCAGCGGCTGCCGATCCCCGTGAGGTTCGGCCCGAGCACGCCCATGGCCGGCGTCCCGTTGATCGCGTGGCACGCGGCGCAGCCGGCGCGCATGAACACCTGGTACCCTTCGGCCTCGAGCGAAGCGGGCTGGGTCTGGGCGACGGGCTGGGCGCCCGGCGCGGGCACGCCGGCGGGGACGTTGCGCGAGCCGTCCTTCATCTTCGCGACCCACGCGTCGAAATCGGCCTGCTGCTGCGCCACGACCATCATGCGCATGATCGCGTGGGACGTGCCGCAGAACTCCGCGCACTGGCCGTAGTACTCGCCCGGCCTCTCGACCGTGAAGTAGAGGACGTTGTACTTCTTCCCCTCGGCCTCACCCGGCGCCTTGGCCGGCTGCGGCATGTTGTAACGCTTCCCGCCGAGCTGCGGGACCCAGAAGTTGTGGATCACGTCGACGGACGTGAGTCGGACCTCGACCGGCCGGCCCACGGGCAGGTGCAGCTGGTTGGCCGTGGTCAACCCGAGCTCCGGGTAGCGGAACTCCCACCACCACTGATGCCCGATGGCCTCCACCACCAGCGGCTCGCCCTCCGGCGGCTCGTAGGTGGAGAAGATCGTCCGCACCGTCGGGACGATGATGAGCACCACGATGATCGCGGGTCCGAGCGTCCAGCCGATCTCGGCCAGGTTGTTGCCGTAGATCTTGCGCGGCTCGGCACCGGGCCGATTGCGGTAGCGGATCAGGATGTAGACGAGCGCGCACTCGACGATGACGAGCACGAGCATCGTCAACCAGAAGATCCACGCGAACAGCCCGTTGATCTCCGCGCCGAAATCGGTGACCGGGTCGAAGATCGACTGAGGGTAGTTCTCAGGGGCGCAGCCGACCCACACTGCCGCGAGCGCGGCCAGTGCGAGGGTCCGGAGCGCCTTGCGCCATTCAGAGGACATTCACTCCTCGCTGAACCTACACGTGCGCCGGGATTGTCGGGGCGACACTTTAAACCGCGAGCCCCGTCAGGTCAAGCTCTCTTCGCGACGGCGGTGGCTCGTGCCCACCAGACCGTGAGCGCCATCCATAACGCGGCGCCGACGATCAGGTGCAGGATACGCATCCCGGCGGGGAGCCGCATGTGGATGAGCCCCGCGGCGACGACGACCTGAGCGATGACGAGCGCCATGCTCCAGAGCGCTGCGCGACGGATCGCCGCGGGCGCGCCGCGCCGCACGGCGACGATCGCCGCACCGATCACGTGGAAGAAGAGCAGGTACGCCAGCATCCGGTGCGTCCAGTGGATGTGGACGAAGGAGCCGCCGGCCGGGAAGAGCTTGCCGTTGCAGAGCGGGAAGCCCGAGCAGGCCCAGGCGGTCGGGCTCGGCGCGGTCTGCGCGCCTACGAGGCCGACGTTGGCGGTGAGGGCGCCGAAGCTGACGGTCAGCAGGCCGAGGATCGCCGCGACGCCGGCCGCGCGCGCCCACCGCTTCGCGCTGCCGGATTCGTCGACGACGTCGGTCGCGCCGGCGCGGACCGCGGCCAGGACGAGCGCGCCGAGCATGAGCAGCGCGTTCACGAAGTGCGAAGCGGTGACGCCCGCCGGCAGATCGAACTTGACCGTGACCGCGCCGAGGATGACCTGCACGGCGAGGAGCGCGAGGGCGACGAACGCGGGGGCGGCCGCGCCCTTCGGCCCGCCCAGCGCGCCGTTGCGGTGCCGGACCGCCTGGACCGCGACGAGCACGATCGGGATGGCCAGGCCGGCCGCGAGCAGCCGGTGCGTCCATTCGATCCACGTCGCCAGGTCGGGCGGCGGGAGCAGCTGTCCGTTGCAGAGCGGCCAGTCGTCGCCGCAACCGAGCCCGGAGCCGGTGATGCGGACGATCCCGCCGAAGACGATGAGCAGATAGGTATATACCGCAGAGAAGGCGGCGAGCCGGGCAAAGCGACGGCGCACGGTCTGCCGATCGACCGCGCTATCCGCCCCGGCAATCGTTTGCACGGGCATCTTCCACTCCCGTGGAGGTTGGTGGTCGGACCGCGCCCGGCACGCAGCGTCGCGTGGCCGGGGTCGGCTCAAGTTCGCAAATACACGTAATATGGCCTGTGAAGGCCGCGCGGGCCAGTCCTATCGCGCGGCCTCGTGTACGCGTTGCCCCCGGGCAGTGTTCCGGCTATCGTGCGCATCGTGGAACTGCACTTCGACGTACTCGTCGTGGGCGGCGGGATCGCAGGTTGCGCGGCCGCCCTGGCCGCGTCCGCGGCCGGACGCAGGGTCGGGCTCGTCCGGGCCGCGCCGGGCGCGACCGCGCTGTCCGCCGGCGGCTGGACGGGCCCGCTCCCCGACCGGCTCGGCGCGGCGCTGGCCCGCGCCGGCCTGCCCTTCGCGCCCGCGCCCGCGCCATTACCCCACCCCGCCGGCCGACTCGACGCTCACGACCTCGCCGCCCCCTCGCAGCGGGCGGCCGCGCCGATCGAGGACGCACTCGTCTGCGGGATCGTCGGGCTCGCGGGCTTCCCCGCCCGGGCGCTCGCCCGCGCCTGGGGCGCCCGTGGGGCCGGGCCGGCCGGCGCCGCCACGCTCGAGGCCGGACCGGTCCCCCGCGGCGGATGGTCGCCCGCTTCGCTGGCGGCGTATCTGGAGCGCGAGCCGGCCCGGCTCGCGGAAGCCCTCGCCGACGCGGTCCGTCGGGCGAGCGCCGCGCGCGCGGTGCTCCCCGCCGTCCTCGGAGTGGAACGGGTCGACGACGTGCGCGCGGCACTCGAGGCCGCGGCGGGCGTGCCTGTGGGCGAGGCGCTCGGGGCACCGCCGTCGCTGCCGGGGTGGCGCCTCGAGCGCGCGCTCGCCACGGCACTCGACGAGGCCGGAGTGACCGTACTGCCGGGGCGTGTCGTGGATCGGGCGATGGAAGCGCGGCGCGTGAGCGCGGTGTGGGTGAGGCCGGCACCCGCGAGCGGCGCGGCAGCCGAAGCGGTGGCAGGCCCGCCCCCCGTCGAGTCGGTCCAGATCGCCGCCCGCAGCTTCGTGCTGGCGACCGGCAAATACCTCGCCGGGGGGATCCGCGCCGACGACCGACTCCTCGAGCCGGCGCTGGGCTGCCCCGTCTGGATCGAATACCTCGGCGCCATGTTCGACGAGGCGGACCCCCTCGCCCTAACCCATCCCGACCACGCGGCCGAGCAACCGTTGCTGCGGGCCGGCGTGCGCACGGACGACGCGGGCCGCCCGGTCGACCGGCGCGGCGACGTCGTCTACGAGAACGTCCGGGTGGCCGGCAGCGTCCGCGCCGGCGTGGACGCCGCGGCGCCGGGTCTCGGGCACGCCGCGGCCGACGGCTGGCGCGCCGGCGAGCTCGCAGCGGAGGACGCATGATGCGCCGCGTCGTCGCCTGGCTGAACCTGGCGTGGCACTTCGCGCTCCACTGCGCGCGGCTGCCGCTCCGCCCGCTCCGCCGCGGACGCGACGCCCGGCGTTTCCTCGACACCGTCGGACCCGAAGGGTTCGCGCCGCTCCCCGCCGATGTCCGGGAAGCGTACCCCTCCTTCATGGCATGCGTGAGCTGCGGGGTGTGCACCCTGGCCTGCCCGGTGCTGCGCGAGGCGCCCACGAGCGCATGGGAGGAGGCGTGGACCTTCGTCGTCGGGCCGTCCCGCTCGATCGACCGCGCCCACCTGCTCGACGCGCCCGTCTGCACCTACTGCGGCGATTGCGTGCTCGCCTGCCCGATGGAGGTCCCGATCCCGCGCCTCGCCGCGCTCGCCTCCCTCGGCCGCAACCCGTGATGCGAAAGGGCCGGGGAGCGCTCCGGCTCGCCCGGCCCCACCGTTACGCGCTGCAGATTCGGCCGATCGAACGCAGTCTGATGTTCGGTTCTGGCGTGCCCTTCCCGATGGCTTCCAAGATCGCGTCGCCGAACGCCTGCGGCACCACGGCCCGGCCGCCCAGGCGACCCGCCGACGGCCAGAACGGCCGCACGGTCGTCGTTCCGTCCTTCAGGTGGAACACTACGAAGTAATGGCCCGGATTCACCGGCTCCGGCTCCTTCAGCTCGGCGTCCGACACCATCTTCACCATCGACGCGATCACGGCCGGATCTCGGATCACGCCTAGCCGGTAGGTCGGCACCCCGGACGCGTATACCGCGATCGAGTCGACCGCACCCTCCAGGTCGAAAATGTCCGAACCACGGACCGCGTCCGGGTTGTAATCGGCTTCGTACAGGTAGATCCGGTCCTCCGTCTTCGCCGCGACCCGGAACCACGCCTCGTACCCCTTCACCCGATGGACCGGCGTGCCCGGCTCGAGGAACGCCGCGTCGCCATCCTTCGGCTCGTAGTTCCGGTCGTTGACGTTGCCGGACAGCATGAACTCGACCGTCCCGATCTGTTCGTCCAGATCGCTCTCCTTCAGGTCGCGACCCGCCGTGAGATCGATGCCGAGGTACGTGATCCCGTCCAGCTTCACGAAATCCAGCCAGCAGACGTTCTCCGAGCCCGGGTCCGTGGTGTCGACGCACGCGGCCAGGGCCACGACGGCGAACCACGGGAACACGCGACGCACGCGCGATTGCCTTCCGATCATCGACTACCTTCCCGTTTGGAGCGCTTTGCGGTCGAACGCGCGACCCTATCGTCACATGACAACGGATACGCACCCGTACCTTGCGCACGCGGGGCCGCCGGGGCAAGATGCGGCGGCAAGGCTTGTTGCCCCAAGCGGAGTCGCGTTGCGATGCTGAGACTGCTGCTCACCCTGGGATTGTTCCTGATCTGGACGGCGCCGCTCATGAGCCAGACGCAAGAGCGACCGCGGGCGCGGGACGCCGGCGTGGTCGTGGGGATCCTGCCGACGGGCCCGCTGAACGCGATCACGGACGTGGCGGGCGTGGCGGTCGGGCATGCGACGGTGATCGAGGGGGACGGCGTGCGGACGGGCGTGACGGCGATCCTGCCGCACGACGGCAATCCGTTCCTGGAGCGCGTGCCCGCGGCGCTGTTCGTGGGGAACGGCTTCGGGAAGCTGCTCGGCGTGACCCAGCTCCGCGAGCTGGGCGAGCTGGAGACGCCGATCCTGCTCACGTGCACGCTGTGCGTGTGGCGTGCGGCGGACGCGATGGTGGAGTGGATGCTGTCGCGCCCCGGGATGGAGAACGTCGGCTCGATCAACCCGGTCGTCGGCGAGACGAACGACGGGTTCTTGAACGATATCCGTCGTCGACCGATCTCGGCGGAGCACGTGGTCCGGGCGCTGGAGAGCGCGACGACGGGGCCGGTCGAGGAGGGCTCCGTGGGCGCGGGCACGGGGACGATCGCCTTCGGCTGGAAGGGCGGGATCGGGACCAGCTCGAGGCGCCTCCCATCCTCGCTGGGCGGCTACACGGTGGGCGTCCTCGTGCAGACCAATTACGGCGGCGTGCTCACGATAAACGGCGCGCCGGTCGGCCGGGAGCTGGGCCGGTACGCGTTCCAGGCGACGGTCGAGGCGACGACGACGGGGGCGTCCCGCAGCGACGCCGACGCGAGCGGTTTCTCGCCCGACGGCAGCATCATGATCGTGGTCGCAACGGACGCGCCGCTGGGCGCACGCAACCTGGAGCGCCTGGCGAGCCGGGCGCTGGTCGGCCTCGCGCGCACCGGCTCGAGTATGACCAACGGCTCCGGCGACTACGTCATCGCGTTCTCGACGGCGGAATCCGTCCGGCGGCGGCCCGGTACGGCGCCGCGCCCGATCGAGGACCTGCCCAACGACGCGATGACGTCGCTCTTCCAGGCGGTGGCGGAGGCGACGGAGGAAGCGATCTACAACTCGCTCTTCCGGGCGACGACGGTGACCGGCCACCGCGGGACGGTCGAAGCGCTCCCGCTCGACCGCGCGCTCGAGATCCTGCGTCGCTACGACGCCCTCGACTGGGACCGCAAGCTCCCGCCCGGCCGGCCGCGGCGGTGACGGGCTGCCGGCCCGCGGCCCGCCCTCAACCCGCCCTCAATCCGTCCCGTCGAAGAGCTCGAGGTCGCCGGCCGGCTCCCCGATCGGCACTACGCGGAGCGGGTGGGTCGTGTCCGCGAAGGCGATCTCCGCTTCCTCGAAGCGTCGCACCAGCGCGAGCTGGACATCCTGCTGGATCTCCAGCGCCTCGGCGTCCGCGCCGAAGACGTCGTAGACGACCTCGAAGTCGAAGGCGGCGGCGCCAATGCGGCGCAGCTGGGCCCGCACGAAACGCGCGCCTGCCTGTGACTCGACGATCTCCCGCACCATCTCCGGGACCCGCGCTACCTTCTCGTGCGGCGTCCGCGCCGCGACGCCGACCCCGAAGAAGACCCGCCTCCCGCGCGCCCGGCCCAGGTTCCGGATCCGGCTCTTGAGCAGGTCGGCGTTCGAGAAGACGATCTGCTCGCCGTCCCCGCCCCGCAGCCGCGTCGTCTTGAGACCCACGCGTTCGACGGCGCCGGCCAGGCCGCCAACCTCGATCGTCTCGCCCACGACGAACGGCCGGTCGAGCACGATCGACAGGGAGGCGAAGAGATCGCCCAGGATGTTCTGCACCGCGAGCGCCACCGCGATCCCGCCGATCCCGAGTCCGGTGAGAACGGGCGTGACGTTGACCCCCAGGTTGGAGAGCGCGAGCAGGACGAAGAAGGCCCAGGCGAGGACGCGGCCGGCGAAGCCGAGGAACCGGACCATCGTCACGGTCGACGGGTCCTCGGCAAGGCGTCGGTCGACGCTCCGGCGCTGCAGCACGTCCAGCACCGCCACCGTCCACAGCGCTCCCTGGACGGCGATGGCGATGATGACGACGGCGCGGATCTTCTCCTCGACGTAGCTGGGGAAGAAGAGGAGGCGCGAGCCGATGTACGCGGCGAAGACGAGGAGCCACCACGCGCGGGTGCGCGAGGCCATGGCGCGGAACGCCTCGTCCGCGCCCTCCGCGACGGCGCCGCCGAACCGCGTGTGGCGGCGCAGCAACGCGCCCTTCACGACTTCGAAGGCGGTGAAGCAGACCCCCGCGACGAGGATCGCGATGATCCAGGCGCGGATCGTGTTGCCGTAGTAGATCAGGTCGAGCACGGTCATTCGTCGACTCAGGTCGTGGCGGGCGCGAGCCGCTCACCGGCGAGAAACGCGCCGATCTCGTCCGCCCGTGCGAGCGCGTCCTCGTAGCCGATCTCGATCAGCCGGCCGAGGTAGTCTTCCTGGAACATGATGAGGCTGAGCGCGTCGGCGCTCTCGGTCTCGCGGGTGCCGAGGCCGCGGGTCATGAAGCGGAACGCGCCCGGGAGCCGCGGCTCGTACTCGCGGGCCAGGCGGCCCAGGTCCCGCGACGGACGGAGTACCATCAGGTCGACGATCCGCAGCCCGTCCCGCTCTTCCTCGGGGAGCCTTCGGAGCAGACGGTTCATTCGCTCGAGGCGGAGCGCGTCCTGATCGATCAGGTCGAGGAAAATGGCGTTGAGGAGGACGCCGGCCACCTGGGCGGGCGGCGGGTATCCCACGATGCTCGGCCGGTCCGCCTCGGCGGTCGAGCGGGCGTAGCGCGTCGACACCGCGAGGATCCGCGAAGCGCCGAGGTGCAGCGCCGGGGAGAGCGGCGCGGTGAGCCGGATCCCGCCGTCGCCGAACCACTCCTCGCCGATCCGGATCGCCGGGAAGAAGAACGGGAGCGCGGACGACGCCATCGCGTGCTCGATGGTGAGCCGCGCCTGACGGCTGCGTCGGTTCGGCCGTTCCCAGAGCCGGATGTCGCGCCCCTGGACCCACACGATCGTCTGGCCGGTCGTGTAGCTCGTCGTGATGAGCGCGACGGCCTTGAGCCGGCCCCGCTCGAGGTTTCGCTCGATTCCCGGGACCGGCTCGTCGCGGACGCCGAGGACCTGCCGCAGGAACGCCCGCAGCGGCGCGGTGTCGACGAGGCCACGGACCTGCGGCGCGCCGCGCACGCCGCCGGAGACCAGGCGGGCGCCCCAGCGGATGACGTTCTTCCCGAGCGACCCGACGTCGACGCGGAAGACCTGTTCGGGCGAAAGCCCGCCCCAGTGACGTACCAGCCCGTCGGCCGCCGCGGCGAACGATCCTACTTGCGCGGCCAGGTACAGCGCGTTGATCGCGCCGGCCGAGACGCCGGTCAGGATTGGGATCTCGAGCTCCGGGAACCGTTCCGCGATCCCCTTGAGGAGTCCCGCCTGGTAGGCGGCGCGGGCGCCGCCGCCGCTGAGCACGAGGGCGAGTTCGTTCCCGGGCATCCCCTCAATTGGAACCGGCCGCCGCCACCGTCTGCAGGATCGGCTCGAGGACCTCGAGGCGCCCGTCGATCTCCGGGTTCGGACGCAGGCCGAGCAGGTGCGCGATCAGCGGGTAGACGTGCACGTTCTCGAACGCCGGGATCCGCACACCCGGCCGGATCGCCGGGCCGGCGGCCAGGAAGATCCCCTGCATGTTCGGCGCAGTGGCCGGGTCGTACCCGTGCGCGCCGCCGCTGCGCGGGGGATTGCGCCGCGAGCCCGCGACCTGGTGGCCCGGCTCGGCCAGGACCATGATGTCGCCGACGCGCGGGCTGCCCGCGTAACGCCAGCGTTCGGGCATCGCGTCCCGGCGGTAGGCGCGGGCGTGGCGCAGCCCCGCGTTCAGCGCGGCCTCGACCTCCCGGACGCGCGCGGAATCGCCTTCGACCCAGAGCGTCAAGTACGGCCCGCCGCCGACGACCCGGATCCCATCGAGCGCGACCACATCCTCGATGTATTCCGTGCGGTCGGTGCTGACCGCCTCCATCCCGTGGTCCGAGACGGCGATGACGTAGACGTCGTCACCGATCTCCAGGGTGTCGAGCCCGTCGAGCAGCCGGCCGAGCGCCCTGTCGACCTGGGCGACGGCGCGCTCGACCTCGGGTGCATCGGGCCCGAACTCGTGGCCGGCGCCATCGACGGCGGAGAAGTAGAGCATGATCAGATGCGGCCGCTCCTCCGCCGGGCGCCTCAGCCACTCGAGCGCCTGATCGACCCGAGTATTCATGGACACACTGCCGTCGTAAATCCGGTACTCGCTCGGCCGCACGCCCCGGATCTCCGCCTCGGTGCCGACGAAGAAGAACGCCGCCGTCACCATCCCCTGCGTCTCGGCCGTGACCCAGATCGGCTCGCCGCCGTACCAGCGCCCGTCCGAGACGGCCGACCGGTCGGACAGCCGGAATACCGCGTCGAACTCGGGCGCGTAGAAGGTGTTGTCCACCAGCCCGTGCTTGTCCGTGTACATCCCCGTGGCGATCGAGTAGTGGTTCGGGAACGTCTTCGACGGGAAGACGGGGATCAGTCCATCGGCCCGCACGCCACGGCGAGCGAGACGCTCGAAGTTCGGCGCGTCGTACCGGTCCAGGTAGTCGTACCGGAAGCCGTCGAACGAGATGACGATGACGTACGGCTTGTCGAGATGCTCGGGCGCGTTGCGGCCGTTCGAGCCCGATTGCGCATGCAGCGCCGCCGGCATGGCAAGGGAGATCGCGGCCGCAACGGCCAACCGCGCGACGCTCCGAAGGAGGTTCCTACGCTTCAACATCGCTGTTAACTTTGTTTTAGGTCAGGTCGATCACTCGATCGCCGGCCGGCCCGGCACTCGGGCAAGGACGCGATCGCGAACGCCAACGAACGAAATGAGCACCCTGGACGCCATTTTCGCCGGCCCGTGGGGCCCGCTCGTCATCTTCGTCCTCCGCATCGGCGACGTCTCGCTGGCCACGCTGCGCATCCTTCTCTCGATGCGCAACGTCCGGCTCCTCGTGCCGGTGATCGGCTTCATCGAGGTACTGATCTGGATTTTCGCCGTCGGCAACGCGATCCGCAACCTGAACAGCCCGCTGCACCTGCTCGGCTACGCCGGCGGCTTCGCGATGGGGAATCTGGTCGGGCTCTGGCTCGAGGAAAAGCTCGCGATCGGGATGGCGGTCGTACGCGTCGTCTCTCGTTACGGCGGCGTCGAGCTGGCCGAAGCGCTCCGCGAGAAGGGGTTCGGCGTGACCGAGTACGCCGGCCAGGGCCGCGACGGGATCGTCGAGATCGTCGACACCGTCGTGCGGCGCCGCGAGATCGCGTCCGTGCTGAGCGAGATCGACCGGTGGGACCCCACCGCCTTCGTCACGATCGAAGAGCCCCGCGCGATCCGCCACGGCTGGCTCCAGGAGCGGCCCCGCGAGCGGCTCGCGGTCCCGATTTCCCGGTCGAGGAAGAAGACGATCGTGCGGGCCGGGGAAGCCGTGCCGGCGGAAGCGTCGCCCGCCGACGCGACAACCGAGACGGCGCCCGAAGCGAACGAGTGAGCGCGGTGCTCGCCGCGCGCCACGTCGGCGGGCCGGCGGGCGGCGTCGGCCCTCTCCCCGCTCCGCCGCCGCCCCGTCAATCCAGCCCCACCTGCGTCACGTCCGTGACTTCGGGGATGCGACGCAGCGCCTCCACCAGCTCGGCGTCGAGCCGGCCGTCGACGCTGATCGCCGCCAGCGCCTCGCCGCCCGCCGCCAGCCGCGCCTGGTGGTACTCGCCGATGTTGATCCCCGCCTCGCCCAGCAGCATGCCGACTCGCCCGATCACGCCGGGCACGTCGCGATTGCGCAGCACGACCAGCGTCCCCCGAGGCACCACGTCGACGCGGAAGCGGTCGATGCGGACGATGCGCGGGAATCCCTGAGCCAGCATCGCGCCGCCGACGCACGTCTCCCGCCCCGCGCCCGACAGCCGAACTTCGATGTACTCCGCGTAGTCGCCGTGCGGCGCCGTCCCGGTGCGCCGCACGTCGATCCCGCGCGTGTCGGCCAGGTGCAGCGCGTTGACGAAGTTGACCGCGCCGCGCCCGACCACGCCCGCGAGCACGCCGACCACCGCTGCGGCGGTCAACGGCCGGAGCGCGTCCTCCGTGCCGCCGGCGTAGCGGACCTCGATCGCTTCGACCGCGCCCGGCGCCAGCGCCGCCGCGAGCTGGCCGAGCCGCGTCGCCAGCTCGAGCAGCGGCTGCAGGCGACGCATCGCCTCGCCCCCGATCGCGGGCGCGTTGACCGCGCGCGAGTAGTCCTGCTCGACCAGCGCCGCGCGCACCGCCTCCACGATCTCGATCGCGACGTTCTGCTGCGCCTCCTGCGTCGCCGCGCCGAGGTGAGGCGTCAGCACCGCCTCCGCCCCGAGCCCGCGGAGCGGATGATCCGCCGGGAGCGGCTCGTCCGCGTACACGTCCAGCGCGACCCCCGCGATCCGCCCGTCGCGGACGGCGCGGACCAGTGCGGCCTCGTCGATCACGCCGCCCCGCGCCGCGTTCACCACGTACGCGCCCGGCTTGAGCAGCGCGAGCTTCGCCTCGTCGATCAGATTCGCCGTCGCCTCGGTCAGCGGGACGTGCAGCGAGACGACGTCCGCGGAGCGCAGCACGTCCTCGAGAGATGCCAGCTCGATCTCCAACGCCCGCGCCCGCTCCTCGCTCAGGAACGGGTCGTAGGCGACGACGCGCATCCCGAACGCCCGCGCCCGCCGCGCGACCGCGCCGCCGATCCGCCCCGCGCCCACCAGCCCCAGCGTCTTGCCGTACAGCTCCACGCCGGTGAAGCTCTTGCGGTCCCATTCCCCCGCCTTCATCGAGCGGTCGGCGGCCGGGACACGCCGCACCAGCGAGAGGAGCAGCGCCATCGTCAGCTCCGCCGCGGAGATCGTGTTCCCCGACGGCGCGTTCAGCACCGCGACTCCCTTCTCCGTCGCCGCGTCGACGTCGATGTTGTCGACGCCCACCCCCGCACGGCCGATCACCCTGAGACGGTCCGCGTACGCCAGCGACTCGCGCGTGATCCGCGTCGCGCTCCGCACGATGACCGCGTCGACGCCGACCAGCGCGCGGGCCAGCTCTTCGCCCTTCAGGCCGCTCCGCTCGATCACCTCGAAGCGCGGATCGCCGCGCATCGGCGCCAGCCCTTCCTCGTTGATCGGGTCGGCGATCAGGACGCGGTACTCGCTCATCCGACCAGCACCTCCGCCAGCACCTCGAGGAGCGATTCCAGCTCCTCGACCGTGTGGTCTCCCATGTGCCCGATCCGGAACGTCTGGTCCTTCAGCTTCCCGTACCCCGGCGCGATGGTGTACCCGCCTCGCGCCTTCACCGCGGCGGCGATTTCCGGGCCCGTCCGCCCCGGCGGCACGTTGATGCACGTGACCGTCGGCGAGCGATACCCCTCGGGCGCGAGGATCGAGATGTCCACGCCCCGATCCCTCATCTCTTCGACCCACGCCCACGTGCGCCGCGCCATCGCCTCGTGGCGCTCCCAACGCGCTTCGATCGTCTCTCGCTCGATCCGCTCGACCTGCGCGGCCAGCGCGTAGATCAGCGACACCGCCGGCGTGTTCGGCGTCTGGTTCTTCTCGAGGTTCTTCTCGAACGCCAGGAAGTCGAAGTAGACACCGCGGTCGGGCTTCGCGCTCGCTCGCTCCAGCACGCTCCCCTGCGCCACCCCGAGCGCCAGCCCGGGCGGCAGCGCCAGGCACTTCTGCGAGCCGGTGAGCACGAAGTCCAACCCCCAGGCGTCCGTCTCCACCGGCGCGCCCGCCATGCTGCTCACCGCGTCGACCAACACGGCGACGTCTCCGGACGCGTGCGCCGCCGCAGCGATCTCCCCGATCGGGTTCAACACCCCCGTCGACGTCTCGCAGTGCACCACCGTCACCGCGTCGTAGTCGCCCTTCTTCAACGCGTCGGCGACCCGATCCGCCGTGTGGACGCCGCCCCAACCGACGTCGAGCGCGTCCGCCTCCAGCCCGTTCGCACGCGCGATCGCCTGGAACCGCTCGCTGAACGCGCCGTTCACCAACGCGAGCACCCGCCGCCGCGCGCCGTTCCGCAACGCCGCCTCCATGAACCCCGTCGCCGACGACGCCGCGATGTAGACAGGCCGCTCCGTCCGGAAGATCGTCTTCAGCCCTGGCTGCACCCGGGCGATCAACGCTTCCATGTCCTTCGAGCGGTGGGCCGTCATCGGACCCACCTGCGCCTCCAACACCTCCGGGAGCACCTCGGTCGGGCCGGGGAGGAAGAATCGGCCAAACGGCGGTAGATCGGGCATCGTCACCTTTCTCGGTTCGGGTCCCGCGCGCGGCTGTCGCAGCCGTGTCGCGCGCGCACGTGCGACAGCGGTAGTGGACCCCACGAAGGCCAAAAGGTTTCCGCGTCCGGGGCGACCGGCACGGGCGCGGCGTGGTCGGCGCGCCCACCGCGCGAGCGCGACGACGGGCGCGCCACCGCCAGGCGGATGACGCGACCAGGGAAATTTTCCCTGCTCCCCGCCGGTCGGCGGCGGGCAAATCGCGCCGATTGCGCCATAACTCACTGCACCACACACGGTTACACAACAGGCCCAACCCGGCACGCCCGTTGCCACCTACCGGGCGACGTTCACACTCAAGAAACCACCGACTGACGGAGGTGAAACGATGAACCACACGCGAGTGATGTGGCGGACGTGGGTGCTCGGCCTGGCCGTGGCGGGCCTGGGCGTGTTCGCGACCGATGCGCGAGCGCAGGAGCCCGCGCCGGAGCCGGCGCCGGCGCCGACGTGCGAGATCGAGCTGGAGAACCCGGTCGTGCCGGTGCAGGCCGAGGCGGTGAAGCTGAGCGTTAAGCTGCCCGCGGAGGTCGGCGCGCAGATCTCGGCGCGTCTGGCCGAGGGGAGCGGCGTTCAGGTCGTTGCGGTGGAGCGGCCGGAGGGTGCGCCGGCGCCGGGCGTGATCTCGCTCGTGCTGAACACGGCGAACGGCGTGGCCGGTTCGTGGGAGCTGACGGTCGAGGACGAGAACGGCCGGAGCTGCAAGGGGACGATCCAGGTCCGCGCGGCCGAGGAGTCGACGCGGTAACCGTTCCCGCGACACGTCGCGAACGAGGCCGGCGGGCGGCGCGGCGGGCTCATTGCCCGGAGCCGTTCGCCGGCCTCGTCGTCGTTGAGTCCTCGGGGGTCGTGTCGGCGGGAGCGGGTGCGGCGGCGCCGGAAATGCCCCTGGCGCCGAGCCTCTGGAGGTCGACCTCCTTGAGCTGCCGGAGGTTCTCCTGGAGGCCGCGCAGTTCGTCCTCGGCGCGGCGCAGCTCGGCCTCGAGCCGTTCGGCGAGTTCGCGGAATGCGTCGGCGTGGCGGCGTTCCCTGGCGATGAGTTCCTGGAGCGACCGCGACTCCTCCTCGAGCGTGGCGATCCGGGCGATCAGCGAATCGACTCGTACCTGGAGGGCGCGGGCCTCGACGGCCCTGCGCTCGAGTTCGTCGACGAAGGCCAGGACCCAGCGTGCGTGGCGGGCATTGGCCCCCTCCTCGCCGCGCTCGATGAGGCGGATCAGGAGTTCGCGGGCGCGTTCCGGGTCGTGGGCGGGGCTGCCGGGGTCGGCGTAGACGATGGCGGCGCGCAGCAGCGCCCGGTCGTCTTGCAGCAGCGACGGGTCCGCCTCGAAGGCGCGCCGGGCCTCGTCGAACCGGCCGGCCTCGAAGTGGTCGTGGAACGGCCGCGAGGCGCACCCGGCCGCGAAGGCCGGGACGATCAGGGCCAGGACGAGCCGCCGCGAAATCTTCATGGCCGTGGCCTCCTCACGCGCCGGCGACCGCCGTCCGGGGCGCCCGGACGCTCGCGCCGGGGAGGAGCACGCAGAACGTGCTCCCGCCGTCGGCCGCATCCCGGACCCAGATCTGGCCGCCGTGGGCGTCGACGATCTCGCGGCAGATCGTGAGGCCGAGGCCGACGCCGCGCCCGGCGACCTTGCGACCCGCCCGCGCCTGGTAGAACCTCTCGAAGATCGCCTCCTTCTCCTCGTCCGGCACGCCGGGGCCGTCGTCGGTCACTTCGATGCATGCGACGCCGGCGCCGTGCCGGGCCCTGTCCCGCACCGCGAGCCACCGCGCCTCCGGCACCTCCGCCGGCCGCGCGTCCGCGTACCGCACCTCGACGCGTACCTCTCCGCCGGCGGGCGTGAACTTCGTCGCATTCTCGAGAAGGTTGAGCAGCACCTGAATGATCTGGTCCCGGTCGCAGTCTAGGAGGACCGTCGCCTCGGGGAGGCCGGCGGTGATCCCGACGCCCCGGTCGGCTCCGGCCATGGCCGCTTGATCGATCGCCTCCCGCACCACGGCCGCGAGGTCGTAGGTGCCGATCTCCAGCCCGACCGTCCCCGCCTCCATCGCCGAGAGCTGCAGGATCTTGCCGATCATCGCCGACAGCCGCCGCCCGCTCTCCCGGTTGAGCTCCAGGAGCCGTCGCTGGCTCTCCGTGAGCGGGCCGGGCATGCCATCCAGCAGAAGGTGGATCGTCTCCAGCATCGAAGCAAGAGGCGTCTTCAGGTCGTGCGACACCTTCGACAGGAAGTCGCGCTTCATCCGGTCCAGCTCGCCCAGGCGGTGGTTCATCACGTTGAAATCGTGGGCAAGCAGCGCGAACTCGTCGTTGCGCCCCAGGTCCAGGCGGTAGTCGAAGTTCCCCTCGGCGACCTGCCTCGTCCCCTCCTGGAGCCGCGCCAGCGCGTCCGCGACCGAACGGATGATCAGCCCCGAAACCAGCAGACTCACCGTGAGCGCGACCGCGGCCGCGCCCCACGTGACGCGCTCGGCCTTGCGCGCCGCCGCCGACGACTCGGCCAGCCGCCGCTCCATCTCCGCCCTGGATGCGGCGACGACGCGGCCGGTCTGCTCCCTGAGCTCCTCGATCGCCGCCTGAATCTCGGCGAGCCGCGCGTCCGCCTCCCGGTCCGGCTGCGACGCGGACCCATACCCCCGCGCCCGTGCGCCGAACGCGTCCCAGAGGGCGGCAAGGCGGTCGACCGCGGCCCGCTCTTCCGGACCGAGCGGTTGCGCCGCCATGGCTCGCAGCCCCGCATCGAATCCGGCGACCGCGTCGTGAAACTGTCGGAGGTAGGCCGTGTCGCGTGTGATCCGGTACTTGGCCGCCGTCTCTTCGATGTACGAGAGCTGTACTCCCTGGATCGTGGCGCTGAAGTTCAGGCGAGCGGAAACCTCGGTGAGGTGGTAGCCGGTCCGGACGACGCCCCGGGTCGTGCGGACGTGGTAGACGAGGAGTCCGACCAGGAGGATCATCAACAACCCGAAGGCGCCGGACAGCTTGGTTGCGACTTTCATTCGCTGATCATGTCTCGCCGTACGTGCGCAGCTTGTTCCGGATCGTCTTCACGTCGATGCCGAGGCGGCGAGCCGCTTCGGCCTTGTTGTGCCCCACATGCTCGAGCGTTCGGAGGATCAGCTCCCGCTCGGCTTCCTCGACGGTGGTCCCGACGGGCACGACCACGACCGGGTTGGACCCCGCCCCCGCCGCACGAATATAAGGCGGCAGGTGAGCAGGCTCGAGCCATCCTTCACGGGCCAGAATGACCGCCCGTTCGATCACGTTCCGCAGCTCCCGTACGTTCCCGGGCCACGCGTAGGAGCAGAGCAGCTCGCGCGTCGCCTCGCGCAGCCCCTCGACGGCCATGTCGTGCTTGCGATTGAACTCGCGCATGAAGTGGTGGGCGAGGAGTGGCACGTCCTGGAGCCGCTCGCGGAGCGGCGGCAGCGTGATCTCGAAGACGTTCAGGCGATAGAACAGATCCTCGCGCAGCTGGCCGCTCCGGACCGCGGCGAGCGGCTGGCGGTTCGTCGCCGCGAGGACCCGCACGTCGAACGGGATCTCCTTGCTCCCCCCGAGCCGGCGCGTCCGCCGCGTCTCCAGGATGCGCAACAGCTTGGGCTGGAGCGCCATCGGCATCTCGGTGATCTCGTCGAGGAAGAGCGTGCCGCCATCGGCCAGCTCGAAGTATCCCGGCCGCGCCTGCACCGCGCCGGTGAACGCGCCCTTCTCGTGCCCGAACAGCTCGCTCTCGCTCACGCCCTCGGGGATCGCCGCGGCGTTCACGGCCACGAACGGGCCCGCGCGCCTCGCGCTCAGCTCGTGGATCGCCCGGGCGACGACTTCCTTCCCCGTCCCGCTCTCGCCCGAGATGATCGCCGACGCGTCGCTCGCGGCGAGCGTCGCGACGAGGTCGAAGACCTGCCGCATCGCCCGGCTCTCGCCCACCAGCCCGGCCACCCCGGCGCGCTTCAGGCGCGACTCCAGCTCCCGGACCCACTCGCGCTGACGCAGCTCCACCGCCATCGACGCGAGGATCGCGTGCAGTTTCGTGTAGTCGAGCGGCTTCGTCAGGAAGTCCTCCGCCCCGCCCTTCATCGCCTCGACCGCGACGTCGATGCTCCCGTGTGCGGTGATCAGGATCACCGGCCGCCGGGGGTCACCGGCTTTGAGGCGCTTCAGGAGATCCAGCCCGCTCGTCTCGCCGAGCACGACGTCCGAGATGACCACGTCCGGCATGAACTCGCCGAGCTGCCGCTCGGTCTCCCGCATGTCGGCGGCGGCTCGGACTTCGTAACCCCACCCCTGGATCCGGACGGCAAGGACCTCCCGGACGGCGGGTTCATCGTCTACGACCAGTATGCGCAGCGGATTCTCGGGCATGGGATCGATGTGGAGGAGCGTCAGCAGGCCGTGGCGCTCCTACACGACAACGCGCGAAGGCGTTCCAACGAGTCGCCCCCGTCGCGCGTCATATGCCAGGGGCGGCCGGCGAAGTGCCGCCCGGCCCACGAACCGTTTCCGCCGTCTGGAACGATCGAGAGACACAATGGACAGAAAGAGCTTCTTCATCGGCGCCGTCGCCGTGCTCGCGATTCCGGCGGCCGCCGCCGCGCCAGCGCAGGATTCGCCCCGGCCAACCGCCGGCGCGACGCCACGCGCCGAGGCCGTTGCGGCCGCCCCGGATCACGGCCCGGCGACCGCGCCCATCCGCCTGGTGACCGCGCCCGAAGGGAACGTCGCGCGCTATCGCGTGCGCGAGCAGCTCGCCCGGCTCGACTTCCCCAACGACGCCGTCGGCGAGACCTCGAACATCTCCGGCACCCTCGTCCTGAACGACGACGGCGCCGTCGTCCCGGCCGAGTCCCGGTTCGAGGTCGACCTGAGCACCCTCAAGAGCGACAGCGACCGGCGCGACAACTACATCCGCCGCCGGACCCTCCAAACCGAGCAGTACCCCAAGGCCGTCTTCGTGCCGACCGCGATCCGCGGCGCGCCGTCGCCGCTGCCGACCACCGGCGAGTTCTCCTTCGAGCTCGACGGCGAACTCACGATCCGCGAGGTGACCCGCCCCGTGACCTGGCGAGTCGCCGCCCGCGCCGCCGACGGCCGCTACGTCGGCACCGCCGTCACCGAGTTCACCTTCGGCACTTTCGAGCTGGACATCCCCCGCGTAGCGTCGGTGTTGAGTATTCGGGACAATATTCGGCTGGAGTACGACTTCCGGCTGGTGCGCGAGCCCGCGGCGGAGTAGGGACGGGGCTCGGGGCTTAGGGCTCGGGGCTTAGGGCTCGGGGCCTAGGGCTCGGGGCCTAGGGCTCGGGGCTCAGGGTTCGAGTGCGAGCGGGCAGGCGCCGCCGCCGGCATTTCGCCGCAACCGCGTCGCCGCCTGCCCCCCCCCCCCCCCCCCCCCCCCCCCCCCCCCCCCCCCCCCCCCCCCCCCC